>DASTPO010000235.1:0-3995 GCA_035762225.1 Candidatus Angelobacter sp. | reverse complement strand
GCGTACCTGATCTGCGAGCAACTGGTGCGGATGCCAAACGGCGATCATCGCCAGCTGACGGTGTATTCCTACGGCAAAGATGCCGGCTATTCCTACACTACCCTGTCCGATCCGGGGGCAAAACCGACGAGCGGCGGGATTGAGATCAAAGGGAATTTATGGACGTACAACTCCAGTTTCAGCGCCGGCGGCAAGACCACGCAGATTCGCACGACCAACGAATTCACTGACGCGAAGACCGAGATTTTTAAAGTGGCATCGTCCGATGATGGCGGGGCGCATTGGAAACCTGTGCTGGAAGGCACGGCAAAGAAGACCGGCGAGTGACGGAGAACCGACTCGCCGGCCGGTACAGCTAGCTGGGGTCGGTAAGCTCCTTGCGATAGCGGTTGACATCAAGGCGATAGATATCCACCGGGGCAATGCGTTTTGCGGCTTCAGGGGTATCGTCAGTTCGAAGCACGCGCAGGACCAGCGCGGCCAGGCGGAAGCGCAGATCGTCACGGTCAAAAGGCTTGGTGATGTAGTCATCGGCGCCGGAGGCAAAGCCATCAAGAATCTGCTGCGGCTTGCCCTTGGCGGTGAGCAGGATCACGTAGGGAAACGGGTCGAGATTGGAACGATGAATCCACTCACATAGATCACGGCCGCTGAGTTCCGGCATCACCCAGTCAAGAATACAGATATGGATTTTTTGGGTGAGCAGCATCTGGCGCGCGGACTTGCCGTCATGAACGGCAACGACGTCATAGCCCCAACTGGCGAGCAGCTTTTGAAGATGAGTCTGAGTGAGGGGATCGTCTTCCGCAACAAGGATCTTGAGTTTCTGCATGGCCCGTGCTCCTCTGTACTACTCTGATTATCGGCAGAAGGCCAATGACCTTCAGGGTGGAGTAGGGTCGCACACAAACGTACTTTGGAGCCGGCACGGAATACTTTTGTCAGCAGCTATTCGTAACGCAAGGCTTCAATAGGATCAAGGCGCGAGGCCTTGATGGCGGGCAGCATGCCGCTGACGATGCCGACGACAACCAGGATGGCGGTGGAGACGAGCAAATTCATGGGTGAAATGGCCAGCGTGATATCGCCCGATTCAGCGTTCTTGGCGATGTAGCTGTACACACGGATGGAGCCGATGGCGAAAGAGACCGCGTAAGCGACGATCACGCCGAGGAGTCCTCCGGCAAAGGTGATGGCCATGGCTTCAGCGAGAAATTGCGTGAGGATGTCGCGCCGGCGCGCACCCAGGGCCTTTTCCACGCCAATTTCGCGGGTTCGCTGGGTGACCGATACGAGCATGATGTTCATGAGGCCGACACCGCCGATGCCCAGCGTTGCTGTGCCCACCAGCGTAAGGAAGACCTGAAGCCCCATGGTGATGATCTGCCAGTTGTTCAGGTTCTTCATGGTGTTCCAGACAAAGACGGCGCGCGGGTCCTTGGGATTGAAAGAGTGGAAGTTGCCCAGCACGCCGCGAATGTCGCCTTCGACCTTTTCAAAATCTACGCCGTCGTAATCGAGCCAGATGCCGTCAAGATAACGCGTGTCGCGCATATCGCTCATGGTGGTGAAGGGGATGTAGATGATGGCGTTGATATTGTCATCGCCCTCCTGCATCTTGGCTTCCAGGACCCCGATCACCTGAAAACTCATGCCGTTGATGCGGATGGATTCGCCGAGAGCGGGCTGTCCGGAAAAAAGCTTGTCTTTAGCGTCAGAGCCGATGACGGCGACGCGGCCGCGCTGCATCTCGTCGGCTTCGTTATAGAAACGGCCTTCACTCACCGCGAGAGCGCGCACGGGCAGGATAGCCGGGGTGAATCCGCCGACGGTAAATTGTTTGGTGCGGTTCTCATGTTGAACGTTGGCCTGGAATGAAGCTTCAGGAGTGATGTGGCGGACGGTGGGAAGAAATTCCTGGAGGTGCTGAACATCGTCAATGGTGAAGCGGACCTGCACACCGGCCTTGGCGCCGCCGGCCTGAAGCGAGGTGCGGCCGGGAAACACTCCCATCATCTGCATGCCGAAGGTGGAAAAAATTGCCTTGATGGCGCGGCCAAAACCTGCGCCGTAGGCGAGCAGAAGGACGACCGTGGCAATGCCCCAGGCCATCCCCAGCATGGTGAGCGCGGTGCGGCGGCGATTGTGCTTCAGCGACGCGAATGCCTGGCCAAACAGATCATGGACCACTGGAGCTACTCCCTTCGCAGCGCTTCAACGGGCTGCAATAACGATGCCTTGCGCGCAGGATAGAGCGCGGCGACAATCCCGGCGATCGACAACGAAAGCACAGCCAGCGCGGCTGATGCGGGAACGATGTGCGGGGTGTCAATACCGGGAGGCGCTGGAAGCTTGCCCAGCATGTCCATGATGCCGGCAGCGCCGGCCACGCCGATAGCGCCGCTCACCGCGGTAAGGAATACGCCTTCAAGAAAAAACTGCATGAGGATGCGCCGGTTGGTGGCGCCCAGGGCTTTCATCAAGCCGATTTCAGGCGTGCGCTCAGTAACGGAGACGAGCATGATATTCACGATGCCCAGAGCACCGAGCAAAAGCGTGACCATGCCGACGCCGCCCAGGAAGAAGTCCATGCCGGTAAAAATCTTGCCGACCATATCCTGGCTCTGGACGGTGTCCCAGCCCTGGAAGGCATCTTTGTTGTGCCAGTCAAAGCCATGGTTGCGCGCGATCACGCGATGTACCTGGTCGAGCGCCGCCAGATGCTGGTCACGACTGACCGGCCGCATCACCATGTTCCCGATATCATCCGGCGTGTGCACATTCTTCATGGGGAAGAATTCACGCATGGTGCTGAAGGGAATATAGACACGTACATTTTGCAGGTTATTTTCCTGCCGCCCGATATTGGCGAGAACTCCCACCACTTCAAACTTGATTCCATTCAGCAGAATGGTGCTCCCGATGGCCGGCCTACCGGGAAACAGGTTACGCATCATCTGGAAGCCGAGCACGCACACGCTGCGGCGCTGCTCTTCATCGGCGTCATTCATCCAGCGGCCCTCACCTTGGGGCAGGTAGCGGATCCGATTGAAGTTCGGCGTGCTGCCACTGACAAAACCGCTGGCGGTGGCAAAGTCGCTCTGCGCCCGGATATCGCTCCGGCCAACAACGGGGGCAACATCGCGCATCAGCGTGGCTTCATTCCGGATATCGACATAGTCTTTGTATGTCAGGTTATAGTGGCGCATGTCCTGACTCTGGCCGGGCAGCGCGGGAATCTCACCACCCCAGATAAAAATGACGTCCTCGCCGATGTTGGCCAGGTTCTTGTGCTGACCGGAACGAAAGCCTTCGCCGACACCGACCAGAAACAGCAGCGAGCCCACGCCCCAGGCGATGCCAAACATGGTCAAAAAGGAGCGCAGCTTGTGCGACCACAAGATCCCCAGCACCTGTCCGATAATGTCAAATACCGATCTCATGGATGGTTCGGCGATTGCTGCCTTGTAATACGACTCCCGGCCCCGGATGGTTCCCTGCGTTTAGACGGTCAGAAGAGGTATTGGTCTCTATCTTAAGCGACCTGCCGGTTTTTAAGCTGTTTCATCTTTTGTTTCGCCGTTTATAATGCTGCTCCCAATGTTCGGTATCCAGCCCAAACTTCCCCTTTCCGACGAGGACCGCCAATGGGTTGATAATGGCTTTGACCGGCTCTCACGTATGCTCGGCCGCCGGCGCATGTTGGAGGCTGAAGTGGTCCTGCCCGACGCCGAGCACTTCCCTGACCCATACGACAAGAGCGGGGCCGCGGTCGAACGCATGTTTTTCCGCATTTGCCGCTACATGCAGGTGGACCGCAGCCAGATCGATCTGGAAATCTTCCCCGACGTAACCGAGGAGCTGAGCCAAATGCTGCCTTATTGGCGCGGCCGCCACGGCGGCTGCGCTGGGCTTTTCGTTCACGCCGAGGACGAGAGCAGGAAGATGGTGATAGCGCTGCGAAGCACGCAGATGGACGACCCGCTTGCCCTGGT
>DASTPO010000234.1:0-6968 GCA_035762225.1 Candidatus Angelobacter sp. | reverse complement strand
TCCCGGAGCGGCGGCCGAAGCCAGCGCCTGCACCAGCGGCAGAACGCAACGGGTATCGGAGCGCAGATCCGCTTCAAAATCCAGGTCGCCGCGCGCCAGCAGGATGGTGATGCCATGATCTCCGATGGGCCCTGAAAGTATGATCTTGTCGCCTGCGCGTACTGACGCCGCATCCACCCGCACGCCCGGCATGAGCTGGCCAACGCCCGTGGTGCTGATATACATTTTGTCGGCTTTCCCATGCTCCACAACCTTGGTGTCGCCACCGACAATCGAAACGCCGGCCTGTCGCGCCGCTTCTCCCATGGCGCGAATTTCAGCTTCAAGGATGCTGGTCGGCAGACCTTCTTCCAGCACAAAAGTTGTAACCAGCGCTTTTCCCACCGCGCCGGAGACAGCCAGATCGTTCATGGTCCCGTTCACGGCAAGCTCGCCGATCGATCCGCCGGGAAAGGTGAGCGGCTTAACGACAAAACTGTCTGTAGTGATGGCTAGAGGAGTGCCATTAATCTCCACGTGGGCCGCATCAGAAAGCGAATTTGGCAACGCACCGGAGAGCAGCGGCACGAACAAGCCTTCCACCAGTTTGCGGCTGGCTTTTCCGCCAGCTCCGTGGGCCATCTCAATCTGCGGATCGCGGAAGCGCACCACCGGCGTCACATTTTCTCCGGAAGCTTTTTCGCCCTTCACGCCACCGTTTGAATGTTGGTCAGCAGGTCCTTGCGGTGTTCGTAGCTGTGATACGCTGCGCATGAGCCCTCAGTAGAAACCATCAACGCGCCAATCGGATGTTCCGGAGTGCATTCGTTCCCGAACAGCTTGCATTGATGCGGTTTAAGCACGCCTTTCAAAACTTCGCCGCACTGCGCGGCCCGCGGGTCAGTAACGCGCACGCCTGGCACATGGAAGCGCTGCTCCGCGTCCCATTGCGCGTATTCGTCGCGGATACGCAGAGCGGATTGCGAAATGAAGCCCAGGCCGCGCCATTCAAAGTATGGGCGCAGCTGGAAGACCTGGGCCATGGCGCGCAATGCCGCCCGGTTGCCTTCCCACGGCACCACCCGGTTGTATTGGTTCTCAACTTTGGCTTCGCCTGCGTTGAGCTGGCGCAGGATCATCACGATGGATTGAAGCATGTCCAGCGGCTCAAAGCCGGAAACAACAATCGGCTTGTGCTCATTCACCGCGATCCACTCATAGGGCCGGCAGCCAATCACGGTGGACACGTGCCCGGGACCAATAAACGCATCCAGGCGCATGTCGGGTGAATCCAGGATCGCCCGAATAGCGGGGATGATAGTGACATGGTTGCAGAATACTGAGAAATTCCTGATGCCTTCCGCTCTGGCGCGCATGAGAGTCAGCGCGGTGGACGGCGCTGTGGTCTCAAAGCCGATGGCAAAGAACATGATGTGCTTGTCCGGGTTCATGCGGGCAAGTTTGAGCGCGTCAGAAGGCGAGTACACAATGCGAATGTCGCCGCCTCGCGCTTTGTGCTCCAGGGGGCTGCCATGGGTTCCAGGAACCCGCATCATGTCGCCAAAAGCGGCAAACACGACGTTGTCTTCCTTGGCAATCGCCAGGCCATCATCAATCCGGCCCATGGGCAGCACACAAACCGGGCACCCGGGACCGTGAATCAACTCAATGTTCGACGGGAGCACATCCTTGATGCCAAACCGATAGATGGCATGCGTATGGCCGCCGCACACCTCCATCATTCGATAGTGCCGGCGCGGATTTACCAGACGGCGAATTTCTTCCGCTGTCCGGTTAATCATGTCGGGATCGCGAAACTCATCGACAAATCGCATGCGCTTCCTCCCCTACCTAGTTCGGCTTTTCATGCGCCGCGGAATCTTCCAGCCCATAGCCACGCACTTCCTGAACTGCCTGCTCGGTCTCGCCGAGCATGGCCAGCGTCTTCAGCGTATCCAGCGCGTTCTCTTCGCTGATCTTGGACATGGCGAAACCTACATGGATCAGGACCCAGTCGCCGGGCACGGGCATGTCATCCTGCAGCAGGCCCAGGTCGACCTTGCGCCGCACGCCCACCACTTCAACCGTCCCCAGATGGGGGCTGCCGGGTACAAGCTCAAGGATCTTGCCGGGAATAGCTAGGCACATTGCATCGCTCCTCTGGGATAAAACTGTTCACATCGCACTGGCGATCAACTTTGCTTTCGTGCAACAAGTTCAAAAGTAACTTTCACTTCATCTTTCAATTTAAGCCCGCCGCCAACGGCTGACACGGGCTTGATCCGATAATCGCTCTGCCGCAGCGTAAACTCACCGGATGCACGCAACATGTTTCCCATCACAAAAGCCCGCACCGCAATTTCCTGGTTCCGGGTGACACCGTGCAGCGTCAGGTCGCCATTGAGGGTCGCAGCATATTGGCCGTTCTCGCCGCTGCCGGAAACTCTTGCGCAGTCATATTTGATCTCGGGAAACTTTTCCGCCTCCAGAACGTCTTCGCGCATGGCGCGCTGCATTTCCTTGCGGTCCTTGTCGCTGATATCGTTCTCGACGGTCAACAACCCCGACCTTACCGTTAGATGCACCACCGCGTGCTCAAGGGAATCTTCCGCTACTTCAGCTTCGCCGGTGAAATCATGGGCTGCTATGACTGGATGGTGGCCAAACGCCGAGAGCAAGCCGGTGGCGAAGGCGCGAACTGTGATCCGGCTGACACCCGCGTCAATCGCATAGCGGACGGCCGATTGCCTCGATTGCTCTTTATCGGCTACCTTATCGGTCAAATTGATCACGCCTGCGCGCCCTCCAGGGTAATGCCTGTCTGCTTGGGAGCGGCATAGCGACTGCATCCAGCAAGTTCATTCCTCCTTTTGCGCAACAATGTGCTGCACATCACAAGCAACAATTCACGATCTACAACTCTGGCGCCTGCAAAAAGCAACTTGTTTTACATATTGCGCAATTTCAAATAACGCTCCACGTCAGGCAATGCGTCTTTGGCCAGGCTCCCGATTCCAAGCTGGCTCAGATAACCACGCACGGTCGGATTGGAAAGCACGAGGCCTGCGCCAAAGACGATCATGGCAACGCCACCCAGCAAATACAGGGTCTCACGATTGGCGGAAAGGCCTTCAATGTGTCCATTGGAATGTTGCACTATTTCTGTCGCCACGCTATTTCTCCTCTCTACTCTGAACGTCGGGCTTTTCGCTGTCTTGCCAGGTCCCATCCAGGATCCGATTCACCAGGTTCTCAATCACTCGGACGGATTCATCCAACGCGGCCTCAACCGGACCGCTCAGTCCCATTTTCCCTTCTTCTCCGCCCAATGTTTCCGGTTCACAGCCCACAACCAGCATCCGTTTAAGCGGCGCGTTCATGGCCTTCGCCATCCGGATCACCTGCATCGGGTTCATCCCGTGAGTATCGACCACACTTTGCGATTCTGATCCATCTGCCTGATTCAGGTCAGGTTCAATTACGTAAACTGTGCCGGGAGCATGTCCATTAGGGCAGGCATCCACGAGGATGGTTGTTTCGTATCCATCCTGCAGGGCGTAGACCAGATCGAAACCACGGATGCCGAAGTCTGCCACTCGAACTTTCTCGGGCAGATTGCGGTGAAGCAGGCGCTTGACCGCTTCCACACCGAATGCGTCATCGCCCAGAAAAATATTGCCAATGCCGGCCACCAGGATTTCCGGCTTTACCGCAACCTGGCGCGGCTGCACCTGATCGGGTGGCAACGGTTCAATCTCCTCCGGGTCGAAGAAAAACCTGTGCCCGGGCTGGCGCAACAGCCCAAGATCGCGGCCCGGATCATCATCCAGAACCACGCAAACATGCCGCTTGCCTTCGTAATCCTGTTCCAATGCCTCCACCACGGCAACCTGCCCGGCCAGCGCAAGATCCATGATGTCTCCGCCTTTGCGTGGCTTCAGCCGCACGCGGTCGCCTGCCCTGACGTCCACGCCATGGATGCTCACGTGCTCGAGCACGTTCTTGTCTTCCAGCAATTGCCACTCCCACTCGTTCACGACGCCTCCTTTTTCTGCGGCTGCACCGAACGGATGACGCCGTGGAGTTTCATGAACTGTTCTGCCGGAAGGGCTTCAGTGCGCTCAAGAATCTGCCGCGCGCGATCGTCGGACTCCCGCATCTCGCGCTTCTCATTTTCGGTGAGGGTCATGATGCGAAGAGATAGGATCTCGTCGATCTCGGTTCCGTCGAAAAGATCGCCGGCGCTTTCCGGCGCGATCTGCGGATAGTCATACAAAATGATGGGCGAAGACAGGAGCGTGTCTCTTTGACCGGAAGCCCCCACCAGCACCGGCCACGTGCCGATATTCTGGCACGCCGCAACCAGTTCGCGCAGATCGTCCGGGGGCTCGAGCATCGACACAAACTCGCAGTTTACCGCCCCCAGCACTGTGTGGGCGGAAAGAAGAGAGCACATCAAAGCCTGGTCACGGCTCTTGGTTTCAGGAGACTCAAACGGCGTGCGATTGAGTATTCGCACCTTGATTTTAAAAACATCTTCATGGCAGCGTGTAGCGTTGGTTTCAACCAAGACCGAGAGCTTTTCCTTGTCGCGCACTATTACGCCAACCACAAGCCCGGCGGCATTTCGTATGGGTTCCAATTGCCGTTCTGCCGGAAACGCAAATTCGTGCTGCTGCAGCATCGGAGTGATTGAGTCTCCATACTGCAGACGGATGGATATCTCTCGCTCTTCCGCTTCCTGCCATGACTGGAACACACGCCCATCGACCTCCATGCGCTCCACGAAATCAAATGCCTGCGGGCCCGCGGCACCCAATCCCGCCGCCGGGAGCTTCAATCTGCCAATCGAGCGTGCAATCATCTGCAAAAACCGTACCTTGACCTCAATGGCGGGCAGAATGCTTCCCCGGGTCAGGCATTGCGTCTGCGACAGGCACGGATCGGTATCCTGCTGAAAGACGGAGTAGCTCTGGGGGTATAACACGCCAAAATTCCAGCGCTGCTTGTTCTTGACGGAAGAAGGCCGGTAGGGATACAGCATGTATCCCTCATAGAGTACGGCTTTGGCGATCTGTTCCACGGCAGCCAGATTCATTTGCCAACCACCTCCGCGGCCGGAATCAAAGACTCGATCAGCGTCTCCCATGTTGGAATGGCATGTTGCATTTTGTACTGCTGAAGGCGGTCGAAGACGTCGCGGCGGAGGCAAAGCCATGCGGTATTGGGATAGTAAGCTTCCATCATGTCCCGCCAGACTTTCACCGGCAGATTGAATTTCGCTTCATGTTGCCAGGAGATCGGCGCCACCTGGAGCGGCGCGCCTGGAGGCGCGTAAAACACCGTGCCGCTGAACATCAGGCACAAGGGCACTTCGCCTTCGCGCAGCGCTTCAAAATATTTTGTGGCGGCTATGTTGAAATCGAATGTGCAAGGCACAGGAAGATCGACAACCGTGCTCTCCCTGAATCCGGGAACAACTACGTTGGCGTGCGTCCACAGCATGTTTCGCAGAGTCCGGCTCCAGCGCTCCGGTTCGCCGAAAATATCGAGCATGCCCTTTTGCTCTTCCGGAGAATAGCGCCTGCGCGTGACCTCAATCTGGATCTGGCAACGCAGCGCAATGGTGTGAATGCTCTCGGCCGCCGGCCGGTTGGTGATGCGCAGCTTAAATGCCAGCAAAGGCGCCGCAGAGTAAGGTACAACCACAGCCTCATCGATCTGGAAGCCCAACTCAGGCATGTGACTCCTCAGTTATAACTTCAGCGCGCTGGCGCAATGAGGCGAAAAATTGGCCGATTTCCTGCCACACTTCAGCGCCTCCGGAAAGCCCGCGCCAATGCGCGCGAATAAGGCCTACCAGCTTGTAACACTCGTCCATGGGAGCGATGAAGTAATCTGGAGTAGCAGCCGCCTCGCGCGACGAACCAACGCGGTTCACCAGCAGGGCCTCAACATCGGGCTGCATGGCCCGCAGCGCCGGGTTTTCCCGCGTGATGTCATTCCACGCTTCGAGCGAGAGCAGCGATTCCACGGCCCCCGCCGGGCTGGGATAGAGCGCAACCACCCGATCTTCAACGCTTGATGAAAAGAAAAACGCCATGTTGATCGGGATCATCAGCGCGTCCCATTGCGCATGACTCAAGTGAAATGGCTCCAGCAAAACCACCCGTCGAGACACACGCTTGTATTTCCGGCCCTCGCCGTCGAACAGGAGAGCGCAAGCATCGCAAGCGCAAAACAGCCGGCGCGCAGCAAGCTCAATGAGGTGAGGATGCTCGCGCATCACGGGTGCGCTGCACAATTCGCACCGTTCCAAAGCGCGTTGCTTGCGGCCGAATTGGCGCAGCAGCCCGAACGCATTTGCGGTGGGGATGGCGGCCTTCTCCTGCGACGGGTTGTTGCCAGCGCGCTTTCCGTCCATTTCAATCTCCAGCCTTGGCTTCCACCGGCGGCAGGATGGAGGCTCCCATCAGTTGGTCCAGGCCGACGAAGCCGTTTGCGCTCCTGGGCTCCAAACCCTCAATTGTGAGCGATCCCGCCTCAGGCGCGGCTTCATAGACCGCTTCCTCAATTGCTGTGCGAACAGTTGCTGCGGTGGAGCCGCAGGCATGCGCGTTGGTCTTCGCGTGCACGCATACTGTTCCCTGCTCAATCCCGACCAGATATATTTCCACATCCTGTTTACGCAGCCTGGCCGCCAGCTGTTCGATGGCGCGCGCTACGCGCGTCTCCATGTCGTCAGGATGCAATCCATGGACAGCCAGAAGGCTGCTGACCATCCGATCACGCCCCAATGCGTCGATGATGGCGGTTCCAGCCTGGCCGTGCTCGAAGATGATCTCCATCATCTTTTCGATGGCCGTCCCGTTCAGTTCCATGACCAGCTGCACCAGTACGCGCGCCGAGGTCCGGGCCTTTTCATCGGTTATCTCGTCCAGCCCGGCCACCAGGCGGCCGATCTCCTGTACGCGATCGCGAAATTCTTT
>DASTPO010000233.1:0-14860 GCA_035762225.1 Candidatus Angelobacter sp. | reverse complement strand
ACCTGTGTACAAGTATAAAACGTCGCTGCTCCGCGCTGAAGATCAGGGATTTCAATCTCCATTCGATGCAGGATATACGTCACTGGCAAATGCGCCTGTCGGGCACTCATTCCCTCTTTGCCTCTTCGCAGACGACCAATTCTGGAATGAAGACTGTAAGCATCTGCCCCGACAGCCAAAGCCCCCAGCTTAACCGTGGTATAAATTTGAGTTTGTTTCCCCCAATGCGGGCAAATATTCCTGGATCACCACCGAGACCGAGCCTTTGGATGAAGGCATGGCGCTTTCTGCTGCGCGCAGCTTTGACCGCGCTCCTTTTGGCGGCCCGCATCACTCGCTATCTGCCACGGGTGCGCGGCTTCTATAAGCTGCAAAAGTTCTATCAGCGGGCACTTCCCGAACAGTTCCTGATGCGAACCCGGTTTGACGGCGATCTTCTTTTCGATCTTGATCTCAAACACCATTTAGGCGTTTTTTTGTGGCACTATCCCGATTTCTACGAAAAAGAGGAAATCGCGGCGTTCTGCGCATTGATTACTCCGGGCTGCAGAGTGCTCGATGTGGGAGCGAATGTGGGCCTTTACACGTTGCTGGCAGCCAAGCGTGGTGCGCACGTGTTCGCGGTGGAGGCTGATCCCCTCAATGTAGAAGTTCTACGTCATCACGTGACAATCAACGGATTTAAGGATCGGGTAACGATTCTGGAAATGGCCGCCATCGATACCGAGAAAGCGCTGCCCCTGTACCGGAACCCCGACAATCCGGGGGAATCCAATGTTCACGACAGGGGGCAGCTGTCCGCGACCGTTGCCGGCCGCACGCTCGACTCGTTAAACCTGCCTGCGCTGGACATATGCAAGATGGACATTGAAGGCTCGGAGCTTGCCGCACTGCTGGGGATGCAGCAAACGCTTGTCCGGTCTCCGCGCCTGAAGCTATTTGTGGAGTACGCTGAGGCTTTTGGAAACGGTCAGGAGCTTTTGGTTTTTCTGCGGAGCCATTTTCACACTCTGACCGTCCTGGAAAAGGCGTCACAAGGGACACCGGGAGAGATTCCGCCCTTCTGCAATATTCTTGCAGAACGATGATGCCGTAATCCCATACATGAGTACCCGTAGCAGCATCGGCCATGGGAATTCAGACCCTGCCCCGAGGCATACCAGCACGGAATTTACCGCTATGGACTGCGATGAAACGTCAGTAACCACGCACACGATCCTGGCCATTAAATTTGATTGCACAATTCAGAAAAGCTGCTAGAGTACGCTCACAGAACAGCTGTGGCTACAGGTTTTTGCATAGCTGCGGACGGATGCGGATGGCAGAGGGGTGCGTCGATCGGTTGGTCGAATTCCGGCCTCTCGGCAAGAAAAGCTGATACGGTTTTTCACCACGCATCACTATCACTCAGAAAAACACAAACGCACCGAACCCAATAGGAATTCCCCCAATTCAGCGTCAAGGACAACCTTCCCGAGTAAACAGGAGACGGACCGTTTATTTTTGAAAGGAGAAAGACAATGAGAATCAACGCATTGAAATTGCTGCCTATCCTTGTGTGTGGCACAACGATGATGTTCGGACAGGCCAGCCGTACGTGGGTATCTGGCGTAGGAGATGACGCCAACCCCTGCAGCCGAACTGCGCCATGCAAGACCTTTGCCGGCGCAATCTCCAAGACCGCGGCGGGCGGAGAGATTGACGCGCTGGATCCAGCCGGCTTCGGCGCGCTCACCATTACAAAAGCCATCACCATCGATGGCGGAGGCGGTCAAGTTGGTTCGGTCCTGGTGAGCGGGACGAACGGAATCGTAGTCCAGGCGGGCCCCTCCGATGTGGTAATCCTGAGAAACCTGCGGATCAATGGTATCGGTTCAGGAATCAATGGGGTCCGTTTTCTATCCGGCAAGGACTTAAATGTAGAGAATTGCTACATTTTCGGCTTCACGACGAACGGACTAGACATTGCACTGAATCAGGGCACACAAGCGAGCGTGCATGTTTATAACTCGGTATTCAAGAACAACAACGGAGTTGGGATACGGGCCACCAATGCGGTTTTGCCGGCAGTACAGGTGGGAATTAACCACACGGAGATAGCCCTGGACTCCATCGGCGTTGAAGGAGCCGCGCGGAGCAATATCGAGATCAATGATTCCATGATCACGCGAGGCGCCACTTCGGGGATCCAGTCCGACTCCCCAACCGGCGACTCGCTTGTTGCCATCGATCGTAGCGAGGTTTCCTTCAATGGCTCCGGCGCAACCGCCAGCGGAAATCCGGGTTCAGCCATTATCACGAGCGACACCAAATATAACTTCAATTCCGGCACGGCTTTGAACCAGTCTGGAGGATCCATTTTCTCCTACGGAACCAACCGTGTTCATAACAATGGCGCAACCGGCAGCGCGACAGCGGTTCCGCAACAGTAACACTTGATCTTTACGCAAAAATGCGGGCGGGATAGGAAATCCCGCCCGCTATTTATTTGCGTCTCGCCGGCGATCAGTTCTTATTCTCGTCAAGCAACGAGCTATATTGCTCCACAATTTGCGCCAAATTGAACTTTTCAAGCTGCGGCGGTTTTTCGCGATCGACTTGTGTCCGCTTCAAAGCGGAGACAATCCCATCTGCCAGAGCTCCTGGGTTTTCTGGAGGAACCAGTGAGATCCAAACGTCGTCCGTGATTTCCCGGACCGCCCCCGGGCAATCCGCGGCAACCACCGGCGTACCCACCGCCAGAGATTCAAGCGGCACATAGGGCAACCCATCCACCCGAGAGGGCACAATCACCAGGCTGGCGTGACGGAAGTAGCGCCACGGATTTTGTACGGAGCCGGGAAAGCTGACTGCGTCGCCAATCGAAAGCCGTTGTGCCTGCGCTTTCAATTCTTCCTCCAACGGTCCTTCGCCGAGGAGAGTGACCGTGGCCTGGGGATGGTGAACGCGCACCTGCGGCATGGCGTCCAGCAATAAATCGTTGCCTTTCTCCCGGACGAACCGTCCAGCGGCGACAAGGTGCGGTCCGGGGCCGGCAAATGGATTGCCGTCCAATAGCGCGCAGCTCCTGATCATCCCCACGTCCAGCGGGTTATAAATCCGAACCAGCTTTTCACGGGGAACATGAAATTGTTCTGCCAGCTCTAATTTCATTGCCTCAGACAAACAGACTACTTTGTCAGCGTGCTTGTACAGTTGGCGATGCAGGGCCATCCACATGCGAGGATGGCGTGTGGCCTGCTTGAGATAGACCGTGAGTGTTGTTGACTCGCCGATCACGATCCGTGTTTTGCGAGGAAAAAACGGCCGGCACAACAGTACCGCCAGGTTGATGTGCCCGATGTTGGAAAACACGGTATCGGGCCTGAGATTACGCACCAATCTGATCAGCCCGGGCAAGGCATAGCGCACGCGGCTGAAATCCAGATCGTGCACGGTCACGCCCGGAATCTCGTCAGCCTTGCCTTTCCTGGCCCGCAACAAGGCAAGATGAAGCTCGAAACGATCACGATCCAAGTGGTGAAGAAGCACGGACAAGACCCGCTGGGCCCCACCGCTTAGGCCCAGGGAGGAAAATGGAAACATGAAGAGCAATCTTTTGCGCCGGTCTTTCATCGGGTCCTCATGTTGCTCTCGACTTGAACCTCGTTAAACAGCTTCTCCCACATATCCAGGACCTGCCGCACGCCAAAGCGGGAAATTATCTCCGGCGCGCGCGCCGCCATTGCCGCGCGTTCCTGTCCATTGGTCATGAGGCGGTCCATAGCCGCCGCCAAAGCAGCTACGTCCTCCGCCGGAATCAACAACCCATCCACTCCAGGGCGCACGATATCCGATGGGCCCGACGGACAATCGAAACTGATCACCGGCAAGCCGCACGCCATGGCCTCGCACAGGGCATTGCCAAAGCCCTCAAATCGCGACGGGAAGACAAACAGATCAGCGGACCGCAGCACGGGAAATGGGTCGGGCAGGCCGCCGGTGAATTCGACCCTGCCATTGAGATTCAAATTTCGCTTTTGCGTTTCCAGCTGATCTCGTAATGGGCCATCGCCCATTATCTTGAGCGACCAGTCGCGATGCCGGTCGGCAATTCGGGAAAAAGCCTCCAGCAGGAGGTCGAAACCTTTTTGCTCTACCAATCGCCCCATGCCTACCATGACATGGAGAGACCTGCTTCCATTCTGTTTCAAGACCGTGGCCGCGGGCGGCGGTCCGACAGTCACTGGATTCGGGACCACATAGCCTCTGACGCGGATTTTGCGCTGGAACCAATCCAGCAAAGGCCGGCTTACGCAGACCAGCGCCGCCGCACGATGGTAAGTAAGCCGCCGTAACATCTCCCAGTGCCAGCCAATCCGATAATGCGCGGGATGGACATGTTCGGTGATGATGACAGGAGCAGCCAGGCCGCGCGCAGCAAGCAGGGTAAGCACGTTGGGAATATCCATGAAGCTGACGATGAAATCCGGCGCTGCCTCGCGGATGGCCGCGCGCAGCACGCGCACGGTCCTGAGCTGACGCATAACGCTGTGGACAATGTTCTTTGCCACCCCGCCGCGAACCCTCAACTGGCGCAGGACCACCGAGGGATGAAGAGGAAAGGCTGGGACGTCATCCTGCACCAGCGTGATAAGAGTAATGTGATGCCCTTGCTCCGCCCACGCGCCTGCCAGGATGGAAGCAGTGCGCTCCGCGCCGCCGCGCCCCAGAGACGCAATGACGAGAGTGAGGCGCATGCCGTCAGCGGCCAACTTCCGCGGGCACAACCGAAAGTGCGGCCCGCCGCTCCCGCGACAGAAACCTGAGCGTCCAGGTGGAGATGATCGCAAACGCAACAATGCTCACGATCGACGTGGAAAGAGCAATTCCTGCAACACCCCATACTCGCATCAGCCAAAGATTCAGGGCTATGTCCAGCCCGAGACTGATGGCGGAGGCGTACATGAGTATCTCATTTCGGCGAATGGCCGAGATAAAGCGAACGAAGAGCATGCTCCAGATATAGAAGGGCATCTGGATGACATAACATATCTGCACCGAGCTCACCAGTTCTGTGTCGGCGGCCGTGAAGGCCCCACGCTGGAACAGCAATCTCACAATGGGACGGGACAATGAGATGATCACCAGAGTGAGGGGAATCGTGGTGGCGACAACCAGCAGGGAATACCGCTTCAATGTATGCCGGCAACCCGCAAAGTCATTGGCGGCCGCCATCCTTGAGAAATACGGCAGGGTCGCCGTGCTCAGTGAGAGCGCGCAGATGCTGAGAATGCCACCAATGACTTTGTTGGCATAGCCCAGAGCTGCTACGTTGCCTGAAGGCAGCATACCGGCCATGGATTGGTCGACTACCGCTGTGCCTCCCACCAGAATGGAGCCGGTCAGCATGGGAACATATTGAGCCAGAACGGCACGCACCTGGGTATCCAGGCCGTACCATTTAAGGCTGAGGTGCATGCCCTGTTGCCGTAAGAGACGGAGCAGAATGATGGCCTCCAGCAAGCTTCCGGTTACGGCGCCCGCCACCAGGGTAAAAATTCCCCAACGCGCGGAATGAAACAGCACAAGATAAAGTGTAATTACCGGCGTGATCATGGGAACGAGCGCCGGCAACGCGAATTTTTCATTGGCATTCAGGATCGAAGCCGCAAGGTTGGCGATTCCGCTCGTCACTACCCAGGGCAACAGCAGGTAGAGGAGTCTTTGCGTCAACTGAAGTTTGGCGGGAGAAAAGCTGTGGCCCAGTACGGGCAGGTATATTGGCGCCGCCAGCCCCAGCACCGCCGCAACCACAAGCAAAGCAATGACTCCAAGCCGCATCATGGTGGAAAGCAGTCTTTGCGCCGCGTCAATTCCCTGCTTACGGCGCGTCTCCACAAACACTGGAACCAGGGAATAGCCCAGGGCCGCCATACCGATATTTAAAACGAAGGCAGGCAAGACAAAGGCGATCAGGAAGGCGTCAACCTCATCGCCGCGCCCAAATGTTCGGGCAATGCTCAGCTCTTTGAGCGTCGTGATGAGCTTCACGAGCAACCCCAGCAGCCCTACGATCAACGCGGCGCGAAAGATCTTCCTGTTGGTGGTGTCGGGTCCGGCTTTTCTGAAGAAATTAAGTCTCATCACCCATCACGGCTTCAAGGGACCAGGCAAAAAGAGATTTTCGAGCAGTCTTGATCGCGATTATAGCCGATGAACTGGGCAACTCTCATCCACCACCAGCGCCGCGATGACCGTGGCTGGCCGGCGCTGCACCAGATTGCAATCGGCGTATCGCCCAGTCGCCGCCTGCAATCACCAACATGATATACACAGGGATGAAAGGGACGCGAAACCTACCGTATGCCTCCGGGCCGGCGGATATAACTACAAAATAACCAATGGATAAGAAAGCGAGCCAGAAAAAATCCCTGCGATTCTTCCACACCGCATACAGGCCAAGCCAGGCAAGACAAAACAGAGGCACTGTATAGATCATCAAAACCCTCATGCCGACCGGCCAGGGAACTCCAGTGATGCCTGTCAGAGTATTGGCGCCTCCATCCAGCATCATTACCAGGGCGCCGCGAACGACGGCTTTGCCGTAACCAACGGGGTTATGCCAGACAATGTAGCGGCCAAGGCGCGAATAATACGCTGCTTTCCGCTCGAAAGGGATGGCCCCACACTCCTGGTGGTATTCACGCTCCAGGCCCTTGCAAGCCAATACTTCCAACTCCTGTTGTCGGCGGGCAAAATTCTGCCTGAAATCTCCTGGATCACTTGCCGCAAGCGCGCCTGCCCCTCGATAAAAGAGCGCATTGAACCCCGCGATTGAGCTCAGCGTAAACACGCCGGTTTCGTGATAGTTGCGCGCTGCCCAGCCGAGCGGCAGAGGCAGAAATAGCAGTACGAAAACAACGGCAGCGCGAACTCGATATTCTGCTCGCGCTTTAAGAAGGTAAAGCGCGGCTGGAAGAAAAAACAGAACGGCCGCGGGTCTTACAAGAACGGCAGCGCCAGCCAGTAGTCCTGCTGCACCGCACGTCAGCCCCGGCTTGGATCTTCTGCCCGATTCCGACCATAGCAGCCACAAAACGGCGCCGATCATCGTGGTAAAAGCCATTTCGGTCAGCAACGAATTGGCAGCTTCAAGCAATTGGAAATCGAGACAGAGCACAATGCCCGTCAACAACCCTTTGCGTCTGCTGCCGGTGAAACCAACCATGAACGCGGTACCTGCCAGGACCAGCGTGACTCGCAGAACGTGCTGAAGGACAATGAGGGATTTAAGAGTTAGTCCGCTCCAGAGAAACAGAACAATCAACAACGGATATCCAGGCGTGCGCACGGTCTCGGGATGTTGCTGAGCATCAGTAAAACCATGTCCGGCCACGAGATTCCTGGCCGGGACTATGTAGCTCCCCGAGTCGGGGAAGTAGTTATTCTGGAAATGCCAGAAATATAGAATGCTGGTGACTATCGCCAGACTCGCAACGTAGATCCAGACATACTTATTGTCCGGCTTGAACAGAGTTACGAACCCGGCTGCCGTCGCACCGTTGCCGGTTGCTGGACTTTTATCCGCGCCCGTTGGAGTTGTTGATCCACCAGAATTGGGATAGATAGGCATACGGGTGACGTATCAATCCGACTTTAACACCCAGCTCCAGGATATAGGGTTACAGGGAAGTTGTTTTAATCCGGGCAGCTTCTAATCTGGCGACCCGCAATTCTTCCCTGACCATTTCCTTTACCAGCGCGTCAAAACTGGTGCGCGGCGACCAGCCCAGCGTCTTCTGGGCTCTGGTCGCATCGCCGAGCAAGGTATCCACCTCCGCCGGGCGGAAATAACGCGGATCGATGGCGACAATGCGCGCGCCGGTTTTGGCGTCAAAACCTTCCTCAGCGGTACCGGTCCCCTTCCATTGGATCGAGTTTCCCAGTTCGCGGGCCACGGCGCAGACGAAGTCGCGCACGGAGTGCTGCACGCCGGTTGCGATAACGAAATCCTCGGGCCGTTCCTGCTGCAACATCAGCCACATGGCTTCCACGTAATCGCGGGCATGGCCCCAATCGCGCCTCGCGTCCAGGTTGCCCAGGTAGAGGCAATCCTGCAACCCCAACTGGATGCGCACCAGGGCGCGCACAATTTTCCGGGTCACAAAAGTTTCACCGCGGACTGGCGACTCGTGATTGAACAGAATACCGCTGCATGCGTAGATGCCGTAGGCTTCACGATACCCGGCGGTGATCCAGTGAGCATACAGCTTGGCAATTCCATAGGGCGACTGTGGCGCAAAAGGCGTGCTTTCCCGCTGCGGCGTCTCCCGCACCTTGCCGAACATTTCCGACGTGGAAGCCTGGTAGAAACGGGTTTTCTTTGCCAGGCCAAGGATGCGAATCGCCTCAAGCATGCGCAGAGGGCCCAGCGCATCCGATTCAACGGTATATTCCGGCTGCTCAAAGGAAACAGCCACATGGCTCTGCGCGCCAAGATTGTAGATCTCATCAGGCTGGACGATCTGCATGGTGCGAATCAGGCTGCTGTAATCGGTGATGTCACCGTAGTGAAGAAAAAAGCGGCAGCCGGGGGTATGCGGGTCCTGGATAAGATGGTCGATCCGTCCGGTGTTGAATGACGAAGACCGGCGCCTGATGCCATGCACCTCATAGCCCTTTTCCAGAAGGAGCGCCGCAAGGTACGAGCCGTCCTGGCCTGTCACACCCGTAATTAATGCGCGCTTCGACGCCATCAATTTCCTCCAAACCTTCTCGGACAAGTCCGCGATACCTACCGCATGACTTGATTGTATGTACAGCCCATGCTAAAGCCAGGAAAGAAAAATGGAAAAGCGGCGTGGAATCGAAATCGAGAGGCCCGGACTGCTTGCTCAGTGCCCCGAGCCGCGAAACACGACCGGAACCGTCAGAAGCAGGATTTTCAGGTCCAGCATGACGTTCCAATTCTCAATATATTCCAGATCGAGCGAGACGTTCTTTTCAAAGGACGGATCATGCCGGGCTGTGACCTGCCACAGTCCCGTAAGGCCGGGCGTAACATCCAGGCGACGAAAGTGTTCCAGGTCATAGCGCTTGAAGTCGTCTTCCGGATGGGGCCGCGGGCCGACCACGCTCATATCTCCCTTAAGAACGTTGAAGAGTTGAGGCAGTTCGTCAATGCTGTATTTGCGCAAGAAGCGACCCAGGCGGGTAATGCGAGGATCATCGGTAATTTTGAAGGTAGCTCCATTGCGCTCGTTCATGTGCATCAGGCCGTCCTTGCGGGCGTCGGCATCAGCCACCATGGTGCGGAATTTGTAGCAACGGAACTTGCGCCCTTTCCGGCCTACGCGCCACGCCTTGTACAGCATCGGGCCGGGGGAATCGCACTTCACTGCGATAGCCGTCAGCAGCAGGATGGGCGCGGTGGCCACGAGCGTGACGCTGCTGATGAACAGGTCCATGATGCGCTTTACGAAAAGACCGAGGGCGGGAATCGGCTGCCGGTTTAATTCAAGCACCGGCACAGAGCCGATATAATTCATTCCCGCGCCAATAGCCAGCCCGCCGTACAGATCAGGAACCACCTTAACGCCAATGCGTTGCCGCCGCGCCTCCAGCGCAATCCGCACCACGAGGTCGCGGCTGGTGGAGGGCGTGAAATAGACTTCATCGATGAAATTTTCCGTCAGAATACGCGGCAGGTCGTCCGGGGTGCCCAGGCAGAAGGGGCCGGCGCCTGCTTCCCAGTCAACAAATCCGCAGAATGTTTTTCCCAGATGAGTATGGCTTTGCAGGTAACAGCGGAAGGCCTGGCCCACTTCCCCGCTACCCACGATCAGGACGTGCTGATTGCCGATTCCCCGCTCGATGCGCTTCAGGTTGTAGCGCTCCATAACGTAGCGAAGGAAAACCACTCCGGCAAGACTAAATAGAGCCGTGCTTGCCACCATGAGCCGGGGAACCGCCTGTTCTCCCGCGATGAAGACGATCATGATGGAAATCATGGATGAAACCATGAAACCTTTGAGTATCCGAACCCGGGCGACGCGGGCGGAACGGATGGCAGCTTCAGAATAAAGATTCTGCGCCGCATTGCAGATCACGGTCAGGCAGGCATAAGTAAGAAGAAAGACAAACAGGCGCACGGCCGGAGCAGTGGCCACATCCACCGAGGATATTCCCAGCAACTCCCCCAGGAAACCCCTCCCGGAATAGGCGACGAAACCGGCAACCACAACGATCAATGCCTCCAGCATGGCCACGGCGGCTCCCAATCCGGTGCCTCTTTCATGCGAGAGAGGACGATGGATCTGAGTTCCCGTGAAGTGGGAGACTTCCAAGAGATTGCCTTGTTCCTTCACTACCTCTTGTGTTGACACCCTAACCTCCTGACTGGGGTCTGTTTCATACCTGTGATATCTCGTTCGGACGGCCCCGACGCCGTCTGAAAATCCTGGTTACACGGCCCGGACCGCTCTGATAAACATGCGCAATCAGCATCCTCCGCGGATCGTCATGGTCCCAGTTGTCCCACCAATCTTTCAGCAGGTAGCCCACACACGCCAGGATGGCAAAAAGAACCGTACCCCCCAGCGCGATGAGCCGGCCGTTGGGACGCTTGTGTTCCGGTGATGATCCTGGATCAAGCACCTTCGCGGTGGGAATCTCCTTCGCCTCCTGGATGCGCGCCATCTCATATTGCTGTGTCAGCAGTTCGACCACCGTTTCCCGGATTTTATTGGTGCGATAAAGGTCTGCCCATTTCACTCCCAGAAGCGGTAGCTTCCTGACCGAAGGGTAAGGATTGGAAGCATCTTGCGAGGTCCCGTTGCTGGTGTTGCCGGAATTAATCTTAGCCAGTTCGCGTTCCAGTTCATTTACATGCGCCTGAACGCTTTTTACCCGAATATTTTCCGGCGTATAGGTCTGCTTGAGCCCTTCGAGCTGCGCCTTGGTTGCGATCAGCTCGCCTTGAAGTCTGGCGGCGGCTTCGACCGTCACTTTCATCTGTTCCGGCACATCCAGCGCCATGTTAGCGCTGGCAAATTGGCTGAACTGCCGCTCAGATTCCTGCAGGCTCTCGTTCTCTTCGGTCAGTCTCTGTTCGATGAAAATGCGCTCGCGCCGCGCAGCTGACGTGGAGACCTGCGCCAGCACCGTGTTTAACTCTTCGACGTAAGCATTGGCCAACCCCCTGGCCAGTTCGGGATCGTGATCTTTGACGGTGATGGCAATCACGCCGCTTTTTTTGTCTTCCGCAATTACCGTGCGGTCTGCGAGCTTGAGGCGAGTATCTTCCCAGAATCTGCTGCCGTAATGTTTTCTCAGGTCGAAGCGATTGATCAGATCATCGGAGACAGTCCGGCTTTCCAGCACCTTGGTGAAAACCGCTCCGGTTGTTTTCGCGCCAAGCAGATCGCCGGCCAGTCCCGCGATCGCGGGCGATTTGGTGAGTGCCGGGAGCATTGCAGCAAGACCGGAGCCCCCGCTGTCAGGAGGCATGATTTGTACTGTGCTTTCGAATTTGGGATACCGCCATCCCACAAACACTGACAACGCAAATCCAATTGCGATCCACATCGCAATCTTGCCCCGTTGCGCCCATAAACGGTAAAGCGCTTCAGTCCATCCCAGCCATTGGGGGGCAGGCTTGGATATCGGGCTAACGTTTGCTTCCCTCGTCAGGACGTCTCTTTCGGCCTCGCTCAGCGGCATCCGCCGGCCTCCTGTTTTTCACTCAAAGCGAGTCGTGCTAAGGCGTGCTCCCCGAACTCGAACGGTTGAACGATCAGTGCTGCCAAATGATCCCAATTCCCTTCTCTATCACCTTTAAACAGCGCGCACCATATAAAGTTGCAGATCGAAATCAACGCCTTCCCTCTCCAGCGCGCCACGTAACCGCACCCGGTCGCGCCGCTTATCTGCTGACAGCGAATAATGATTTCGATTCAAATCCGGGCTCGCGAGATCTCTCCCTACTCAGAGTCTTCACAAACCCTTGCATCTCTGTAACCAATTAGCTTACCCCAAATTTCATCCGAACTTCACAGAGAGGCAAACAGGTTACGAATCCAGATTATAAACCCCCTCTCCGATCGCCTTAGAAGGCCGGAAATTGCATTTGCACAAGGAATGGTTCGATTACGTGACTGTATCCGTTGGAAGCGACTGTCCACACATTCGTGTCTTACGAACACAGCCCACAAAAGAGTGAGGTCGATTGTTAGTCCGCGATCTCAAGCTCTTATGGTTAGGAGTCCAAAATGCAAGTACCAGAATGGGTCTTTTCCATCAGGAAGGTTCGATGAATACACCGAGTTATTTTCAAATTTGACGTGTGTACCTGTTTGAATAGATACTGATCAGAATAATCCCAAGTAACTGGCGTGCGGGATTTGTTTTGCTTGGAGAAAAGCAAGAAAAATGCAAATCTCTGTAATCGGTTCGGGCTACGTGGGTCTTGTTGCAGCGACATGTTTAGCGGAACTGGGTCACAATGTTATTTGCGTCGATAGCGACTCGGCGAAAATCGCTGCCCTCAATGCCGGTGAAACCTTAATCCACGAAGACTGTTTGCAAGAGTTGCTTAGCCGTCATCGCGGCAATAACCTTACTTTTTCCACCTCCATCGAGGATGCGGCCAGAGACGCACTGGTTATCTTTATTGCCGTGGGAACTCCCTCCGCAGAAAATGGCTCGGTCGACCTTCGTTATGTAGAGACCGTGGCCCGCTCGCTGGCGGAGTCGATCAAGGGCTATAAGGTGATCGTGGAAAAAAGCACCGTTCCCGTTTACACCAGTGAATGGATCCAGAACTCGATCACGCACCGTGGCGGAAAGCAGTGTGAATTCGACGTGGTTTCCAATCCGGAGTTTCTCCGCGAAGGGACTGCGGTCACTGACTTTCTTTATCCTGACCGCATCGTGGTTGGAACGGGAACACCCCGGGCAGCCGCGATCATGCGCGAGGTATATGCCTCATTGATTGACGGCAGCTATGCGCAGCAGGCCAGTGCTGTCCCCAAACCGGAACGCGCCCGCGTTTTGCCCATGTACATTGAGACGCTGCCGCGCAGCGCGGAACTGATCAAGCACGCTTCCAACGCGTTTCTCGCGCTGAAGATCTCTTTTATCAATGCCGTAGCGAACTTTTGCGATTCCGTGGGCGCCGATATTGAAGAGGTGTGCAAAGGCATCGGAAGCGACAGCCGCATCGGCTCCGAGTTCCTGCGCGCCGGCATTGGCTACGGAGGTTCGTGTTTCCCCAAGGACGTGGCTGCTTTCCGCGCCGTCACGCGAGAGTTCGGCTATGAGTTTCCTTTGCTGGACGAGATAAAGCGCATCAATGAAGAGCAGCGCGCGCGCTTTATCAGAAAAGTGCGCGGAACGCTGCGCTCACTGAAGAACAAGAAACTGGCGGTGCTGGGCCTGGCATTCAAAGACGGCACCGACGACGTGCGTGAATCACCCGCGATTCAGGTGATTGAAGCGCTGCTGGAAGAGAAATGCCAGATTGTGGCCTTCGATCCTGCTGCCATGGATCGCGCCCGCCAGGTTCTGGGCAGCCGGATTACTTATGCCGCTAATGCCTACGCGGCATGCGAAAATGCGGATGCGCTGCTGATCCTGACCGAATGGAAAGAGTTCGCCCACCTGGATCTGGCCCGGATCAAAAGGCTTTTGCGCTCTCCGCTGGTGGTGGATGGCCGAAATCTATTCAGCCACGCGGAAATGGCGGAGGCCGGCCTGAATTATCACAGCATCGGGCGTCCCGCGCTGGAAGCTTCATCAGCGCTGCTCAAGAAGGGTCACATCGCGCGATAAAATCACTATGGCGCTGAAGTGCGGCTGCTCACGAGGCGCACGCAACCGTTCCCGCGACGCGGTTTGAGCGATTCTCAGGTCATTGCTATAATCAGAAACGTCCTGAACGCACAAAGTCTTCAGCGGTCCCACCCGAAGCTTCTCGTGTGTCATCATCAGAGTATGGCCAGGTAGCTCAGTTGGTAGAGCGCAGCCCTGAAAAGGCTGGCGTCGGCGGTTCGATTCCGTCCCTGGCCACCATCATCTCCACATACCTCCCGCATACCTCCCGCCGCAACGCTCAAGGTTGTCCCTTCAACTCAATACACTTCGCGTTTTTGCAATGTCTGTTTTGCCGCCAGGGAAAAACGCGGTTCGGCGGGAGCGCCGTGGAGCATTCGTGAGACAAGATATTCAGCCAGCGCCGGCCCATGCTTGAAACCGTGCCCCGAACCGCCGCCCGCGATCCAGACATTTTCCATTTCCGGATGGCGGTCAATCAGAAAATCACCGTTCCATGTGTTTTCGTACTGGCAAACACGGGCTTCCACGACAGGCGCGTTCGCGAGACCCGTGATGTGCTTTTGCAGATAAGCACGCAGATGGTCCACGGACGCTTGCGGCACCACGCGCATGCCGATGTCGGGATCAAACGACTCTCCATGTCGGTCAAAGGCAATTTTGAAGCCGCGGTTCTCGATATCCGGCAGTGCATACGGCAGGCCGGGATGAGTGCGGTGCAGCCACACCGGCATAGCAGGTGGCCGGAAAGAAGTGTTGGCGGGTGGCGGCCCCAGGAAGAAGACTTCCTGCCGGGTAGGAAAGATGCGGCTGCTCAACAATTCTGGAAAGAGTTTCGGCAGCCACGGGCCGCACGCAAACACGTAAGCCCCCGCGACAACTTTTGTGCCCGCAGTGGTCTCAATCGCAGTCAGATTGCCTCCGGCACGCGGTGGGGCGACGGCGCATGTTGTGTAATCAACTCCGCCCTTGATCAATTCTGACACCAGCGCCTGCACAGATCGGCGGGCCAGGAGCACTCCGCTTTCGGGTTCCAGAACTCCCCAGG
>DASTPO010000232.1:0-20708 GCA_035762225.1 Candidatus Angelobacter sp. | reverse complement strand
GATGGCCTTAGGTGCTGGCCGGACAAGGATCTTGCGTATGCTGCTGCTTGATGGCTGCAAGCTATCGCTTCCGGGAATATTCCTGGGAGCCATAGGCGTGTTGCTCCTGCTGCGCGGCGCTTCCGTTATGGTGTTTGGTTCTTCCACCATCCGGGTGCTCGATGTCTGCCTGCTCATAGTGTTGTTCTTTTTCACTACTGTTATAGCGACCTTCTTGGCCGCCAAACGAGCTGCGCGCCAAGATCCCGGAGAGCTGTTGCGCGTGGAATGAGCTGGATACTCTTCAACCGGATACCAGTAGATGGGACAAACGCGGCCCTCAAGGACAGCGAAGTTGAAAGAATGGCGCACGACATAAAGCAAGAATAGGAGATGTCGTTTCGTTAGAAGCTGCAATTGGTTGTGACATATTCAGCTTTCGGCCTTCAGCCAAAACTGACAGCTTACTGGCAACTTACCGGGCACGGCTGCCGATCACATACGAAAAAATATCATTCTGATTTTGGTTGTTGCTTCGCGCTGATGGCGAAGCCCCGCCGCTGTTTCTCTTGATTTGCGCCTATCAGCGGTAATCAGCGGCGCGATGGTTCGATTGCCTGCTGTATGCCGGCGGCTGAACGCAGCTCCGCAGATGCGTCTGGCTGATCCGGTCATGCCAGCCCAGCCGGTCTTCATCCACCAGCGCCCAGGCGTAGCCCATGCCCGCAGCGAAAGCTGAAAGCGTGCTGGCCAGCGCCCGGGTCTGCCGCGCCAGCAATGATGGCCTCTTCCCTTCGAAACTGCACAGCTCAAGCTGCGCCATCTGCATGCCCGGCGTCCCTCGCCCGTGGATCAGGAACAGGTATTGAAACAGCAGCCAGAAAGCGCCGCCGACCGCTACGCCGCAGACTCCAATCAATTTTGAATGCGGCATCTCCTCGGCCAGCTCCAGGAAGGTCGCCGCAAACACTCCGCAGGCAACGAATACGATTCCCGCATCCACCACCCCGGCCAGCGCGCGCTGGCTCAACGGCGCCGGGCGCGGAATGCTCCTCAGTTCATCAATAAGCCGGTTGGCTTCGGGCTCCAGGCGTATGTCTTCAAAATTCGGCAGCAGCTCCATCTGCTCCGCCTGCGGAGCGCGGACCGCCGCCTCATGCTGGTATGTCTCTAGTGCAGGCTCCCACGCTTCCTCGGCGGGGCCATCCCACGATTGTGTCTCTACCTCGCTCTGCACATATTCTTCCTGGCTGCCGGCGCGGTCCGTCTCCGCTCCATAGCCTGCATCTGCCTCTGGCTCATAATCCGGGCTTTCAAGGATTCTCGGAGAGTCCAGTCCGCTATCGGAGAGCGCCAGTTCGTCCAGCGTAACTTCTTCCACCGCAGGACGGGGCCTCACGGTATTGCGCGGAAAACGG
The DNA here is from genome assembly GCA_035762225.1 of Candidatus Angelobacter sp. Lineage (GTDB taxonomy): Bacteria > Acidobacteriota > Terriglobia > Terriglobales > Acidobacteriaceae > Angelobacter. The sequence goes on along the minus strand of DASTPO010000232.1, from coordinate 19,311 downwards.
ATAATCTTTGGTGTCTCCTGCTTCACTACGATCTCGGCAAATCGTGGCGGCGGTGGCGGCAGGTGGTAATCGGCTGGCTCGGCAGCAAAGGAATAAGGTTCGTCGCCGGTAAAATCCAGCTCCAGCGCGTTTGGATCGCCGCCCTTTCTGCGTCGCGCGCGGTGCTGCTGCACCCGCGAAGCCACTTCACGTCGCCACGCCTGGTCCGCTGACGCCTGGGCGGAAGCGTCGCTGTCAGTGGACGCAGCGGTGAATGAAGAAGGGTCTGGCTCGCCGGCCTGCTCCGCCTGGTGATCCACCAGCACGGCAGAGTTCTTCCAGGTATGGACGCAGGGACGCGGCTTACCGCAGTGGGGGCAAGTCATCAACAACGTTCGAGAGTTTCGCCAGATGCGGGAAGCGGCCGGACAGGGCAGGTTTTGCTTTTCGAAAACTCGCCGTGGTAACTTGCCCAGTCTGGTCTTTCTACGGCATGCGTTCCCAACATAAGTTTGTTATCACAGCGGGATTGGTTTGTCATCTGTTTCTGGGCGCCAGCCTAGTGTCAAGCCAGGCGCTTCCGGAGCAGTCCGCCGGAACCCCCGAACCCGTGGTCGAACCAACCGCTCCTTCGCCGGCGCCAACCCCTGACCAGCCTGCTCCCGTTGCAGCTGACGCCAACCCCTCTGGTCAGCAACAGGGCCAATGTCATTCTGTTATTACCTCATCCGTCCCTGGCTCCCCCCTGCCCGGCGGTCTTCCACCTAGACCGGAGACCACAGCGCCTGCCAAAACTAAAAAGCCATCCACAACGCCGCCAAAAAACCCGGTGACCATCAGTGAAGAAAATCCTGTCACCATCGATGCCCAGGAGTGCGATAAAGTCGGCACGGTTTACACCCTGCGCGGCAATGTCTCCATCAACTCCGTGGAGTATGACTTCCACGCCGATACCGCGACCTATGACTCTGCCACCGGGGACGTCACCGCCACCGGCAATGTCTCCCTGGACGGCGGTCGCCGCGATATGCACATCACCGCAACCGAGGCTGCCTACAACATCCGGTCGCGTACAGGAAAGCTCTACCAGGTGCATGGCTCCACGGGCGCGCGCTTTAAGGGCAGGACCGTCACGCTCACCTCGTCCAGCCCCATTACCTTCACCGGCAAAATGGTGGAGCAGACCGGGCCGGATGAATACATTCTCCATCAGGGCTCGGTAACGTCGTGCGAGCTGCCGCATCCCAAATGGACCTTTCACGCGTCAAGGATCATTCTCCGCGTCGGCACCTCAGCCCGGGTTTACAACACCACGTTCCGGCTCAAAGGCGTTCCGGTGCTTTATCTTCCTTACGCCGCTCCGCCGGTGGAGCGTCTGGGACGCGCCAGCGGCTTTTTGATCCCCAACATCGGAACTTCCAACACCAAAGGCACGGTCATCGGCGACTCGTTCTACTGGGCCATCAACCGCAGCATGGATGCCACCATTGGCGGCGAGTACCTCTCCAAGCGCGGCTGGGCCCTGCAGGAGAGCTTTCGCGCGCGCCCCAGCGAAAACAGCTCGCTCAATTTCAGTTATTTCGGCGTGCTTGATCGCGGCATCACCACCTCCAGCGTCACCGCTGGCGGGACCGTGACCCAGACCACCCGGCAGGGTGGTGAAGACGTAAAGCTCAACGCCGAAAGCATTTTTGCCCACGATATCCGCGGGGTCGCCTCCATTGACTATCTCAGCTCCTTCGTCTTCCGCCTCGCCTTCACTGAAAACTTTTCCCAGGCCGTCGATTCGGAGGTCAAGTCCTCCGCTTTTCTCACCAAGAATATTCAGGGCTTCTCTTTCAACACGTTTCTCTCCCGCTACCAGAACTTCCAGAGCACGAACAATGATGACGTAATCACCATTCTCCATACGCCCGGGGTGGAGTTTTCTTCGGTTGACCGTCCGCTCTTTGGCTCGCCTCTCTACTGGTCTTATGACGTCGCAGGCGAAGGCCTCCGCCGCAGCCAGCCCGGATTTGTCACCCCCGGCATCGTAGGCCGGCTCGATGTTGATCCCGATCTGAGCCTTCCCATTTTTTATCGTGGCTGGACCTTCCGGCCGGAAGTCCAATTGCGCAACACTATCTATTCCGAGCAGCAGGTCCCTGCCACTCCGGCGCAGCCTCTGGTCGGCATCGAGCACAGCAACATTAACCGCCGCGACATAGCCGTCAGCGTGGATTTCCGCCCGCCGGCCCTCAGCAAGGTTTTCGAGCGCACCATTGCCGGCAGAAAAGTAAAACACACCATTGAGCCGCGCGTGGTCTACCGCTATACCAATGGCGTGGAAAATTTCCCCGACATCATCCGCTTTGATTTTCGTGACATTCTCAGCAACACCAATGAAGTGGAGTATGGCCTGATCCAGCGGCTGTACCTCAAGCGCAAGCATGCCGGATGCAATGATGAACCCGGCAGCAATCCTTCCGGCTCTTCGTCGCAGATGGTCACCCTGCCCACGCCGTGCGCGCCCGCAGGAGCCGACGAGTTTGTCAGCTGGGAAGTCAAAATGAAGTATTTCGCCGACCCCACGTTTGGCGGCGCAGTGCTCAACGGCACACGCAATGTGCTCACCACCACGGCGGATTTTACCGGCATCGCCTTCATCACCGACCCGCGCCGTTTTTCTCCCGTGGTCTCGCGTTTTCGCCTGCGTACCAGCGGCCACAGTGATCTGGAGTGGCAGCTCGACTATGACACCAAGAAGGGCCGCATCAACTCCAGCACGCTCTATACCGGATTTCATTTCGGCGATTTTTTTGTCGGCGCCAGCCACGCTTATCTCCAGGTGCCGGGCGAAAAGGTCATCAATCCGAGCGACGGCACGCAACTCCCCATTTGCTCTCCGCATATTTTCAATCAGGCGGCCTGCGTGCCTCCGCTGTTTAATCAGATACGCGCCCAGGTGGGCTACGGAAGCCCCACCAAGCGGGGCTGGAGCGCCGCCGCCAACATCGGCTTCGATCGCGAGTTCAACCTGCTGCAATATTCCGCCGCTCAGACCGCTTATAACTGGGATTGCTGCGGCCTCAGCTTTGAATACCGCCGGTTTTCTCTCGGCTCGGTGCGCAATGAAAACCAGTATCGCTTCGCCTTCACGCTGGCCAACATCGGATCATTCGGCAACCTCAAGCGCCAGGAACGTCTCTTCTAGACCGGCACAGTCTCAGGGAAATCAGCAGATCCAGCCTGATCAAGAAGTCCGTCGCACAGCCCCTGGATTTATCTGAGCTTTGTGCTCCTGTGAGCCCTTTGTGGTTAAATCGTAAGTGATGGATTTATCTCTCAAGCAACAACGGCTTGAAAACTGTCTCAGGTCGCTGGGGCGGACGCTGGTCGCGTACTCCGGAGGCGTGGACTCGGCCTATCTCGCCTGGGTGGCCCACCAGGTTTTGCGCCAGGACATGCTGGCCGTAATCGCCGATTCACCCAGCCTGGCGCGCACTCATCTCAATGACGCAGTGGCTTTTGCCCGGGAACACGGTATTCCCATTGAGGTCATCAACACCGCCGAGATGGAACGCCCGGAATACGTCCGTAATGACCGCCAGCGCTGCTTTCACTGCAAGGACGAGCTCTTTCATGTGATGGAGGCCTTTGCCGCGCAGCGCGGCTTCCAATCCATCGCTTACGGCGTGAATGTTGACGACCAGAGCGATTTTCGCCCTGGGCAGGCCGCAGCCCGCCAGCATCATGTGGCCGCGCCGCTGCTTGATTCCGGCCTCACCAAAGCCGAAATTCGCGATCTGGCCCGGCAATCCGCCCTTCGCGTCTGGGATAAGCCCGCCTCGGCGTGTCTCTCGTCCCGGATCGAGTATGGCCGGCCGGTCACACTGGAAGCGCTTTCAGCCGTTGAACAGGGAGAAGAAGCGCTCCATAATCTCGGGTTCCGCCAGTGCCGGGTCCGCCACCACGGCGAGATCGCCCGCATTGAGATCGCCCGGGACGAATTGCACAGAGCGCTCACCCCGGAGATGTTTTCCGCTTTTACTCGCATCTTCAAAGCCCTGGGTTTCGCTTTTGTCGCGGTCGATACCGAGGGGTTTCGCTCAGGGTCCATGAACACCTCCGTTACTGCCCCGCCCCTGGTCAAGCTCATCTCCTGAGCATTTTTACTGCCCTTCGTGAGATAATCGGGAAGGAATTCTTATGATGAGGTGGCACGTTTTGGCTAGATTTGGCGCGATGTTCATGGGTATTTTTCTATTGGTTTTCCTGATTGCCCAGGCTGGTCCGGCCCAGTCCGGCAAAGACAAGGCCGGCGCCGCGAAAAAAGAGGCGCCTCAGTCCACGACTGAGCAGGCCAAGCCTGCCGGCGATCCGCTCTCTCCTGAGATCAAGCACCGCATTGAGACCGAGCTGCGTTCGCACTATAACGTTCCCGCTCAAATCAGTATTGCGTTGTCTGATCCCAGGCCGGGAAACACCCCCGGTTATGACGATGTGGTAGTCACCTTTTCCGGCGGCACCCACACCACCACCCATGATTTTCTGGTTTCCAAGGACCGCAAGACCCTGGCCCATCTGGAAAAGATCGACATCTCCCAGGACATCATGTCCAAGATCGACGTAAAGGGCCGTGCTGTAAAAGGCAATCCTGACGCCAAGGTGACCATCGTCAATTTTGACGACTTTGAGTGTCCCTTCTGCTCGCGCATGCACCAGACGCTCTTCAGCAACGTGTTCAAGGATTATGAGGGCAAGGTCCGCGTGATCTACAAAGACTATCCTCTGGTTGAGATCCATCCCTGGGCTATGCATGCGGCCATCGACAGCAATTGCCTGGGAGAGCAGAACAGTCCCGCATACTGGGATTTTGCCGATTATGTTCACAACAACCAGAAGATGATTTCCGGCAAATCCATCACCGACGCCAATGCCAACCTCGATAGCGCAACCCGTGAGCAGGGCCAGAAGCATCAGCTGGACCAGGCAAAGCTTCAGGCTTGCGTGCAGAAGCAGGATGAAACCGCAGTCCGGGCTTCCATGGCGGAAGGTGAAAAACTTGGAGTTGATTCCACTCCCAGCCTCTTCATCAACGGCGAGAGGTTTACCGGGCTGATTCCGGAACAGGAACTGCGTGCCGTGCTGGATCGCGCATTGGCCGACACCGGCCAGCAGGCCCCGGCCAGCGCAAAAAAGTAGTCATACCTGCCGAAAGTCGGGTATCGTACTCTATCTGTATTTCTGGGGAGGCAACGGTTGATTCAGGCGCGTAAATATTGGCGCAGTCTGTGCTTTTTTTGTGCCGTCTCTGCGTTGGCCGCAGCCGTGGCCGGCTGCCCCGGCCGTGGCACTGAAAAAGACGTCCTGGCCAAGGTGAACAGCTACAAGGTCCTTCGCTCTGAAGTCGACAAGACCTACAACAGCCAGCTCGCCGGCTCCCCGCAGAAACCCACTCCAACCGAAGAAGAAGCGCTGCGCCTGAACGTGCTCAACCAGATTATCTACCGGCAGATCCTGCTGCAGAAGGCAGAAAAGCTCGGCGTGGTCGCAACCGACGACGAGGTCGAAAGCAAGTTCGCCCAGGCCAAGGCCCCCTACACGCAAGAGCAGTTCCAGAAGCAGCTCAAAGACACCGGCCTCACCGAAGAAGATTACAAGCTGGACCTGCGCCGCAACCTGACCGTCGAAAAACTTCTGAACAAAGACATCGCGTCTAAAGTCACCATTTCCGACGCCGACATCCGGGGCTATTACGATCAGAACAAGGCTGAATTCAACCTGATCGAGCCCCGCTACCGCCTGGCCACAATTTATGTCAGCAACCAGCCGTCGGACGATCCTTCACGGCCCACCGATCGCGCCCAGTTGGACGTTCTGGCAAAAAAGAAAATCCAGACCATCCACAACAAGCTGGATAGCGGCGACGACTTCAGCGAGCTGGCGCAAAAGGAGTCCGAGGACCAGGACACTAGCCGCAACGGCGGCGTGGTGCCTCCGGTTCCTGAATCGCAGATCAAGAACCTTGATCCGGCCACCAGAGACGCGGTGCAGAAGCTCAAGCCGGGACAATACACTGACGTGATTCCCGCGGTGAATCCTCAGAGTCGCCAGCAGGGTGGCTATCAGATCATCAAGCTGATCGGGAAAGACGTGGCAGGACAGCGTGACTTCAACGATCCTCAGGTGCAGCAGTTTATCCGCAACAAGCTGCGGGGCCAGCGCGAACAAATCCTGCGCGCCGCCTATGACGAAGTCCTGCGCGACAATGCTGAGGTCCACAACTACTACGCCGAACAGATCCTCAAGGATACCGCAACAAAGTAGTCACCCCGCCGCCTGCTATACCCACGGAGTTCCTTGTCGGCGCGTCAATCAGTTCAGGAATAGTGCCAGTGCGCTGTGCTCTTGCCGGCGAAAAGACCGCGAGAAGTCACTCCACTTCTGCCAGCGTTTGTCCCGCATCCACGGCGGCGCCTTCCTGAACGCTGATCTTCCTGATTACGCCGCTCTTGGGCGACTTCAACTCATTCTGCATCTTCATGGCCTCAATCACAATCACGCTCTGGCCTTCTTCCACCGCGCTCCCGATCGCTGCCAGCAGGCGCACCACCTTGCCCGGCATGGGCGCCTTGATTTTCTTTATCCCCTGCTCTGCCGCGCCCGTACGCGAGCGCGAACGGAAAGACCGTGGATCGCGCACCGACGCGTTAAAGCGCTGATTGCCCACCACCACGCTCGATTCCGCTCCTGCGTTTTCCAGCTTGATCTCATACGACTTTCCGCCCAACAACAATGACAGCACTCCATCCTGGCCTGAGACTGCGTCCAGCGGCATTTCGCGCCCATCCAGCCGGCACTTCCAGCCCGCGTCGCTTCGCTGAAGCTCCACGCGATAGACCTTCTCGCCGACAGTGACCTCATACGTCATTGGTTGCCGGTCCCTTCCGATCGCCCGGCGTTTTTCCATGCGGACACCGCGGCATCCGGGGAAGGCCGGGCGCTGGCGGTGCTTTGTCCATTCTTTGTCGTTGCTGTTGCGGTAAAGAGCGCAGCGGAAATGGCGGCGATCTCCGCGAGTCCGTTGTTTGCATCAACAGCTGGCGCTTTAGCGCTCAGCAGCCGGTCCAGAAAACCTGTATCAATGCGGGCGGCGGCGAAATCCGGATCCTCCAGGATCCTTCGAAACAACGGCAGGTTGGACTTGATGCCGCCGACAAAGTATTCACCCAGGGCGCGCTGCATGCGCGCAATCGCCGCCGGACGGTCCGCCGCATGCACAATCAGCTTGGAAAGCATCGGATCATAATCCAGCGGCACCGTCCAGCCCTCATACACGCCGCTGTCCTCCCGCACTCCCGGCCCGGATGGCTGCATCAGCCGCGTAATCTTGCCCGGCGAAGGGAAAAAATTGTTCTCTGGATCTTCCGCATAAATCCGGCATTCAATGGCATGCCCGCGCAACCTGACATCTTCCTGCTTGAAGGGAAGCTTTTCGCCGGACGCGATCCTCATCTGCAAATGCACCAGGTCAAGCCCGGTTACCAGCTCCGTAACCGGATGTTCCACTTGCAGCCGGGTATTCATCTCCAGAAAATAGAAATTGCGCGCGGCGTCCACCAGGAACTCGACCGTGCCGGCATTGGTGTAGCCCGCCGACTTCGCCGCCTGAACCGCCACCGCCCCCATCCGCCGCCGCATGTCCTCGTCGACAATCGCCGATGGCGCCTCTTCAATCACCTTCTGATGGCGTCGTTGTACGGAGCATTCGCGCTCGCCCAGGTACACCACGTTGCCGTGCTCATCTCCCAGGACCTGTATCTCCACGTGCCTCGGGTTCTCAATCAATTTTTCCAGGTAGATTTCGCCGTCGTTGAACGACCGCATGGCCTCGCTCTGGGCAGTGTCAAAAGCGGGGCCCAGTTCGCCCGCTGTGCGCACCATGCGCATGCCTTTGCCCCCGCCGCCGGCCGCAGCCTTGATCATCACCGGAAAGCCGATCTTCGGCGCCATGATCTCTGCCTCGGCGCGGGTAAGGCCCCGGGCCGATCCTGGAACCATGGGCACGCCTGCGGCCTGCATGGCGGTGCGTGCGCGGGTCTTGGAGCCCATCAACTCCATGGCTGACGCCGGAGGGCCAATAAACTTGATTCCTGCCTCAGCACAGGCGCGGGCAAACTTCGCGTTCTCTGAGAGAAAACCGTATCCGGGATGAATGGCGTCTGCGCCGGCGCGCCGGGCCACCTCCAGTATCCTGGCGATATTCAGATAGGATTCCCGGGCTGCTGCCGGCCCAATGGGATAAGCCTCATCAGCTTTGCTTACATGCAGCGCGGCGCGGTCAACTTCAGAAAACACCGCCACCGATTGAATCCCCATCTCGCGGCAGGCACGGATCACCCTTACGGCAATCTCACCTCGGTTGGCTATGAGAACTTTGGACAACATAGCGGAAACGTCGATTGTAACAACAAAGCCGCCCTCTTCGAGCTTCCCGGGCTTTCCCCTCGGCGACGAGCCCAGACCGGGCAGTTGAGCGGCAATCCTGCTTCCAGCCGAAAAGCAAAACCCCTCCCGAGGGAGGGGTCAGCAGATCAAAGACTTGTTTACTGTTTGGGTTTCGGCTGGTCCATCACAATGCCGTTGGTTTTCTTCGCGGCCTCGTCGGCTTTTTTCTTGCGCGCAGCCATCGCTTTGTCGCTCCAGTCATTCGCCGTCTTCACATATTCGGCGCGCGCCTGGGCGTCATCACAGGTCATGTCATTGGCCTTGCGGCGATACAGTAGGTTCATGTAGGCCATGGCGTCATCATAATCCTGGCGCTTGTCGATCGCGGTCTGCAGCACCTTCATGCCCTCATCCACAATCGCTCCATCTTTGGCTTTCATGGCGTCGCAGATTTTCTGGCTGCCTTTGCCTTTCAGCTCGTCTTCCACGCGCAGGCCGTCTTTCCCCTTCAATTCCGCGGCGTCCTTGTAGGTCTGCGACCAGTCAATGACTCCCACCGAGTAATACGTCTCCGGATCGTTCGGGTCGGCGTCAATGGCTTTCTTGTAATACTCGCGGGCCTCTTCAAATTTCTTCTGCTGCATGTAAAGGAAGGCGATGCCCTTCAGGCTGGTCAGGTTTTGCGAATCGCTTTGCAGCACATTCTTGTATTCGTCGATCGCCTGCTGCGCGTTGCGCAGGTTCTCCGGGGTCTCAACACCGGGCACATACTGCTGCGCATAGGCCGTGGCAAGATACATCTTGGCCACTTTGAGATCGCCGTCCAGGTTGACCGCATTCTTGAAGTGCTCGATCGCCTGCTCGTAGTTGGCGCCGCGATATGCCTGCACGCCCTTGTTCAGCTGGTCGCGCGCCCTGAGTTTGTTACAGCCGGTGGTTGCCAGCAAGGCGGCTGTCACAGCCAATACCGTCACGAATCGTGCGGCTCTGTTCATTTTTGCTGCTCTCCTTGGGGGAGTTAGAAATTCTATTAGTTCCCGAGCGGATTAAGTTCGCGGGGGCCGATGGCTCTTCCACCAGACCCCGCTCTGAGGAGTTACCACATTGCTTACTGCCCGGCCTCGATCTTGGCCGTGATCAATCCAACTCTGTCCACTACCTGCGTACCCTTGGCGATATCGATGACCTGCGCCACGTTCTGGAACTCGACATCGGGATCGCCCTTTACGAACATCACCCTTTCGGCCCGGGTCTTGAAGATATCGGTCAGCCGCGTCTGCAGATTTTCCCAGGTCACGTCCTCCTGGTTGATCTTCAGCTTCGGCTTCTCGCCCGGCGCCTGCAGGATCTGCACCACGACCGTCCGGTCGGTTTGCGTCTCCGGCTGGTGCGGTGGCGGCGGCTGGGGAACCAGCGCCTCCAATCCCTTGGGAGTGAGAGGGGTGATGACCATGAAGATGATCAGCAGCACCAGAAGCACGTCGATCAGAGGCGTCACGTTGATATCAGCGGTCTGATGCCCACCGGGGCCGCCCATTGTCATTGCCATACGATTTGTTCCCTTCCTGCCTGTTTACTGCTGCGGTTTAGTAGGATCGTGTCTTTGCTCGGTCAACAAGCCCAGCGTGTCCACCCCGGCAGACCGGACTTCATCCACCACGTCCACCACTGCTTTATAGTGGGCGCGGGCGTCGGCCCGGACAAATACTTCCTTGTTCGTCCGGCTGGAAACGCTTTCCTTCACTTTTTGCGTGAGATCGTCGGCTGAGACCATCTGCGAATTGAAGAAGACCTTGCCATCCTTCTGCACCGCCACGATCAGGGCGTCGTCCTTATCTGCATCGGGCATTTGCTGCGGATTATTGGTTTTCGCCATCTCCACAATCGTGCCCTTTTGCAGCATCGGCGTGATCACCATGAAAATGATCAAAAGCACCAGCATCACGTCCACCATGGGTGTCACGTTGATGTTGGAATTTACTTTTGCGCCTTCGTTGCGAATGTTGATTGCCATCGGTTGCTCCTCGCCCTGCGGCTCTTACCGCCGGACTGTGGTCGCGGACCGTTTCAGGAAATAATCAACGAGTTCGCTGGATGAGTTGTCCATTTCCACGTCAAAGGCTTCTACTTTGCCGGTGAAATAGTTGAACATCATAACGGCCGGGATGGCTACGAACAGTCCCAGAGCGGTGGTGACCAGCGCTTCTGAAATACCGCCGGCGACCGCGCCCAAACCTGTGGCTTTCTGCTGCGCGATCTTATTGAACGCGTTGAGAATTCCGATTACCGTGCCCAGCAGTCCCACGAACGGCGCTGTCGATCCAATGGTCGCCAGTCCGCCCAGGCCGCGCTTCAGCTCGGCATGCACAATCGCTTCCGCCCGTTCCAGCGCGCGCTTGCTGGCTTCAATCTGTTCTCCGGGAATCTCGGTGGATTCGCCATGGGCCTTGAATTCCTGCAGGCCGGCCGTGACTACCTTGGCCAGATGGCTCTTTTTGTTGCGCTCGGCCACGCGGATGGCCTCGTCCAGCTTGCCTTCGCGGAGGGCGCCGGCGACAACGGGAGCAAACACGCGCGATTGCTTGCGCGCTGCGCTGAATGCGATCCAGCGGTCAATCATCACGCCAATCGACCAGGCGGACATAATGAACAGAATTGCGACGATGGTGAGAGCGGGCCAGCCCATGTGCTTGACCAGCGAGATGGGGTCCGCCCAGTTGACGCTTGTGTCATCCTGGAAGAGCCAGAAGGCCAACAAGTGCGCCTTGGCGAGCGTGAGAGTTGCAATGTTTGCTACGAACATGAGTTAAGTTTTCCTCCTCAGAACTATTAAGAACTTTTGCCGAGAGCCACTGGACGGGAACAACAGAGCTGCGCGCGACATCGCGACGCCATTCAACGTCTTTCTTTCTCGGGATTTTTGGGGTCGGGACGGCCCAACTTCCAACCGTCCCATGAAACTTCCTTACATGTGGAACTTGACTTGGACCGTTGTTTCCACTTCCACCGGCTCGCCATTCAAGATATACGGCTTGTACTTCCACTGCCGCACGGCTTCCATGGCCGCCTGAATGAGAATAGGATGCCCACTTACCGCACGAAGGTTTTCGATCACTCCAGATTTGCTGATCGTCGCCTGCAAAGTCACGTCTCCCTGAATGTGGGCGATTCGCGCCATCTGCGGGTAGGTCGGCTGTACATCGTGGATTTTCAGGCCGTCGGCCACTCCGGACGAAACGCGCAACTTCTGCGGTGCCGCCACTTTAGGCGGAGGCGCGGCCGATCCGATAATGCCGCCAATCACGCCGCCCGCCGATCCACCCGGAACTCCGCCCATCACTCCACCGCTCACTCCGGTGCTGGGTGGGGCCTCTTCTTCCTTGATCATCTGGATCTTTTTGGGGATCTTGCTGGGCGTACGCAGCGCCCCGTCCACAATCTCGCTCACCTTTTGTACATGCTGGACTTGCGGCGCGGCAGGTGGCGGCGGCGGGGGTGGCGGCGGCGGAGCCACCAGCCAGGTGGTGAGCTGCCCTTTGGGCAGGGCCTCGGTAAATATAAGCGGCAGTAGGACTAAAAAGCCCACCAGCGCCAGTTGCACCATGGTCGAAATCAGACCTGTCCATTTCTGGTTGGTCCGAATCCTGCCTCCGGATTCCATCAGGCTGTCTTCAAACATGCCTATTCTCCAATCCTAGGGGACTTCAATAGTTAATTGGACACCGGGACTGCTTCGTTTGCTCCCAAAATGGGGAACTTTTTTTGGGCCTATACCTTGACTCGAACCTTGCCTTTGCTGCCCGGGGCTGGGAGGGCCGCCGAGCCTCTTCCTGTGCGTTTGGTTCTCTCTTCCGTGTACGCCACAAGCATCGGAGCTGCCACGGCAATCGACGAGTACGTCCCTATTAAGATGCCGACTACCAGGGCAAAGGAGAACCCGTGAAGTACTTCTCCACCAAAAAGATATAACGAGAGCACCGTCAGGAATGTCAGTCCGGAGGTCAGGATTGTCCGGCTCAGCGTCTGATTGATGCTCTTATTGACGATCTCTGCCAGGCTCTCCCGCCGCATCAGCTTCACGTTCTCCCGGATGCGGTCAAAAACCACGATCGTGTCGTTCATGGAGTAGCCGACCAGCGTCAGGATCGCGGCGATAACAGTAAGCGTTATCTCCTGATTCGTCAAGGAGAAGGCCCCCACCGTGATAAGGGTGTCATGGAACACCGCCACCACCGCGGCCACGCCGTAAATCATCTCAAACCGGAACCACAGATACACCAGCATCGCGACCAGCGAGAACAGCACCGCCAACGTCGCCTGCTCCTTCAACTGCGCGCCGACCTGGGGCCCCACCACCGTACCGCCCTTAAAACCAAAGTTGCTGGCAAAGAAATCCTGCTTCAGTGCCTCGACCGCCGGGGCTGGAACCACCGCCTTCAGGTCGTCCATATTGCGAATTACTCCGCCGTGGTCCTTGTCGCGGAAATCCAGGATACTTCTTGCCATGCGCTCGTATTCCGCCGGCGCGGCATGCACGGGATCATGCGCCAGCAGGGAATCTCGCACCGCGGCAAAACCTGTCGTGTCGCTGTTGTTGATGTTGTGCTTTCCCGGCACCGGGTTCGTCTCCAGCGCGCTGATAATCTGCTGCTTGCCCCGGGAAAGATCGGCTTCGTTGTTTTCCTTCAAGTCCAGCCGGATCACTATTTCATTGTCGGCGGCTGTGCCATAGCGCTGAAAGACCGCGTTGTGCAGTCCCGCTTTGTCCAGCGCGGCCCGGATCTCTTTGTCGTTCGGCGAATCGGCGTATTTTGCGTACACCAGTGTGCCGCCGCGGAAGTCAACACCCAGCGGAATCTTGTGCCAGAACAGCATGGAAAGAATGCCGGCTACGCTGAAGATCAGCGAGAAGCTGAGGAAATACCACTTCTTGCCCAGGAAGTCGATGTTTGTATTGCGAAAAAATTCCACTTTATTTTGACCTTCTACCTAGATGCTCAGCGCCTCGCCGCGCGATTTGCGGCTGAGAACGGCATCGAAAATGACGCGGGAAACAAAAACCGCGGTAAACAAGTTCGCCAGCAGACCGAAGATCAGCGTCAGTCCGAATCCAGCCACGGGGCCGGTGCCCACAAAGAACAGGATCAACGCGGAAACAATCGTCGTCACGTGAGTATCCAGAATCGTGGTCCAGGCTCGATCAAACCCCTGGTCCACCGCCGCAGCCGGAGCCTTCCCGTTGCGCAGCTCTTCCCGGATGCGCTCAAAAATCAGCACGTTGGAATCTACGCCCATGCCGACCGTAAGAATCACGCCGGCAATGCCCGGAAGCGTCAGCACCGCGCCAAAGAAGCCCATAAAGCCCAGCAGGATCACCAGGTTCAGGATCAGCGCCACATCGGCGTTAATGCCTGCGCCCCGGTAGTAGATCAGCATGAACAGCAGCACCGCGGCCATTCCGGCCATCGCCGCTTTCACGCCGGCCCGAATCGAATCCGCGCCCAGTGACGGGCCTACCGTACTCTCCGTCAGGTAGTTCAAGCTCGCGGGCAACGCGCCCGAGCGCAGCAGCATGGCCAGGTCCTTGGCGCTCTCCTGGGTAAAGCCGCCGTGAATCTCCCCGCTGTCTGAGATCTGCCCTTCAATCCCCGGAGCTGAAATCACCTTGTTGTCCAGCACAATGGCCAGGTTGGCCGGGTCTGGTCCGGTCTTGATATGCGCCTGCGTAAACTCCGCAAATTTCTTGGCTGGCGTGGGATTCAGGTAGAAATTGACAATGGGCTCGTTGGTATCGGATTTATTTCCCTCACGTGCGTCACGAATGTCTGTACCGCTCACTACTGACGTTCGTGAAACCAGGTAGACCGCATCACCGCTGCCGCCCGCGGGCGGCTTGCCGTGCAACAGGACCATGTTCGGCGGGATGATGCCATGGTTGGCCGCCAGAGCTTCCTGCTCGTTGTTGTATTCGCCGCGTGATTCCCGCAGCTCCAGCCGCGCAGTCGATTGCAGTATCTCTCTCACCCGGCCAGGATCATCCACGTCGGGCAACTGCACCAGGATCTGGTTCTCGCCCAGCCCGTTCTTCTGGATCATCGGCTCGCTCACGCCCAGGCTATCAACGCGGTTGCGGATGGCCTCAATGGACTTGTCCAGCGTGTCCGATTTCAACTGCGCCATTTTGTCTGGCTTCATGGTCAAAATCTGCTGGTTGTCCGGGCCCAGGGAAGGCGCGAAATCCGTCAGCTTGTCGGTAACAATGCTTCTCAGCTGCGAATTGGAATTCAGCGGTACGCCCTTGATCACGATCTTGTCCGGCTGGCTCGCGTCCGGTTTGCTGATGTCCGCGTAAGGAATGTTAGCCTTGGCCATTTCGTCCTTGAGCGTCTCAATGGCCCGGTCCGCCTCGGCGCCCACCGCGTCATTCACCATCACCTGCAGGATCAGGTGGGTCCCACCCTTCAAATCCAGCCCCAGGTGGATGTTCTTCAGCATGGCCTGTTTCAGCCCCGCGCCGGAAAATGACGACGGAATGCCGAAAATTCCGTACAGAAAAGCCAGCAATACTCCAACAATGATCAACAGTTTTATGGTTATTTTTCTCTGCATGTTCCCTGCGTCACTTCTCTATGATTTCTTTTCTTCTTCGTCGCGGTTAATTGACGTAATGGAGCTTTTCGCCACTTCCAGCCGCAGATTGTCCGGCGGCACCCGGAGATGGACTGCGTCATCCTTCAGCGCGATGACCAGGCCGCGGATTCCCCCGCTGGTGGTCACCCGGTCGCCGTTTTTCACGCCGTTCAGTACGTCCTGCCAGCGTTTCGTCTTTCTCTGTTGAAAATAGAAGGTGGCAAAAATAAAGATCAGCGGCAACAGCAGGAATATCCCCAGCCCGCCGCCGGCGGAGCCTCCACCCTGAAACAGCAGCAAACCCATCGTGTTTAGCATCATCCCCAAGCTCTGCCTTTATGAATGGCTGCCTTCACAGCTCGCATGCACACACTCGCCTCTGGAGTGCGGAAGAGCAAAAAACCCTGATTTTTGACCGCTGATTGAATACCACCCGGGCCTCCGCACATGACCGCTGGGTGCTGGAGTAATTCGGAGGGTTTCTTTTCTTGACGCCTGAATCAGGGGCGCTCAGGCCAGGGACACACTTCCTGACAGAATTCCTGAGAGGTCCCCAAGCGTTATAGCATGACGCACCGCTCGCATGGTGTCAAGGTAGAACGCCAGATTGTGCATCGTGTTTAACACTGCCGCCAGCGGCTCGGCCGACACAAAAAGGTGCCGCAGATACGCCCGGCTGTAGCGCCGGCATACCCGGCAGCCGCACTTGCTGTCCGGCGGCCCCTGGTCCTGCGCGTAACGCGCATTCTTGATGTTTACCCGGCCCTCTGATGTGAACAGCAGCCCGTGACGCGCCGCCCGCGTCGGCAGCACGCAGTCCATCATGTCCACTCCCATGGCGGCGTATTGAACTATCTCCTCCGGATACCCCACACCCATGACGTACCTGGGCTTGTCCTTTGGCAGAATCTCCAGCGTCGCTGCGATCATGTCCCTGGTCTTTTCCCGCGATTCGCCCACACTCAACCCGCCGATCGCATAGCCGGGAAAGCCGATCTCCACGGTCCGCTCCGCCGATTCCCGCCGCAAATCCGCGTACATACCGCCCTGCACGATCCCGAAGAGAGCCGGCGTGGCCGGAAGTTCTTTTGACACAGACTCGTCCTCCGCTGCCGCCCCCGGCCGCGTGGCGGGGGTGTGAAGGGTTTCTGGATGCCTCGATGATCCGATGCCCCGATGGCCCGATTCTGCCCACGGGCACTCCTGCTTGTGCGCCTCAAAATATTCCTTTGACCGCCTCGCCCACCTCAGCGTCATCTCCATCGACTGCCGCGCCCGCTCTCTTTCCGCAGGATGCTCCGTACACTCGTCGAACGCCATCACAATGTCGGCTCCCAGCGCGATCTGTATCTCCATTGACCGCTCCGGGGTAAACAGGTGCGATGTGCCGTCAAGATGCGAGCGGAAGCTCACGCCCTCCTCCGTCACTTTGCGCAGCTCGCTCAGGCTGAACACCTGGAAGCCGCCGGAATCGGTCAGCAGCGCCCGCTCCCAGCTCATGAACTTGTGCAGCCCGCCCAGCTTCCGCACCAGCTCATGCCCCGGCCGCAGATAAAGGTGGTATGTGTTTCCCAGAATGATCTGCGCACCGAGATTGTCAGCACCAAGGTCTTCCAGGATGTCCTGCGGCACGGCCTTCACCGTCCCCGCTGTACCCACAGGCATGAACGCGGGCGTCTCGACTGGCCCGTGCGCGGTCTCAATGCGCGCCTGCCGCGCCGCGCCGGCCTGGGCTTGTATGTTGAAGGGAAGTGTCACAGGGAATATGGTACAGGGTTGGCAAGTTCAGCGGGCGTTGTGAGCGCGAGTGACGCCTGCGAGAAAGTTCTCAAAAATCGAAACTGGATGTGCGCGGATCTCGTGAAAGAGTTCACTGTTTGATCCTGTTTTTTCAGCTACTTGCCCATCTACCTTTCGGAAACAGAACTCTCTTAAAAAATATTGCTAATGAGGCAGCCTTAAATATCTATGCTTCAATTTTTGAAATTTTTTGAACCGTTTTGTATCAACCTGAACTTTGCGGGAGCGGGACATGACAATGAAGATAGTTTCGTTAATCGTTATGACTCTATTCGCGGGTTTGGTTTTCAGCAGTCCAGATAGCCTATATGCCGCGTCCAACAATACCATCATCAGCCAATCGGGGCAGGCACTTTCATCTGTGTTTGAGGGATTACAGCCAAGCGTCTTCGCAAGGCCGGATCAGCTTTGGCAATATCGACCAGCCATCACGAATTGGAAGGGAATCACCTCAAACCGTCTTCCCGGAGTGTTGCGCGTTAGCATCATAGGCGGTGGAAGTTGCCCGGGAACCGAAGTTTGCTCCGGTAATTTCACGGTAATCGAACCAAGCAACGGCTGCCTCGACTGCATAGTCCATAATTTTGCTATTGACCCCAGTGGAGATTGTTTCGCCGGAGAGCAGAACTCATATTGCGGAGAGAATTGCTGCGTAGATGCGCAAGACTGCTTTAACCGGTTTGGCTGCGGCCGGTGATGGCAGATCGCCGTTCTTTTCGTTGACCTGGAGGAGTAAAGATGAAAGTTGTGATCTCGTCATTTTTCACTTTATTGGTAGCCGCAGCCCTCGGCTTGGAGCCAGGCCTCTTTGGTCAGAGCTCACCTGCTTCGGCTCATCTCGGAGACCCTTACCGTCAGGCTCAATTTTCGGCGCTGCTGCAGGATGGTTTCCAGCGTTGGGACAACGGATACCTCATTACTCACGCGTGGAACGGCACCTTGGAAACCAGCCCTGGTAAACCAGCCGTGGCTCTGTATGACAAGGACGGCCAACTTGTCCGCGAGGCCGTTGTCTGGCTGGATGGCGCCCGTAGCGTCAGCGTTGGCGACGTGGCATTCAACAGATCCGCTTCATTGATGGTTGCCGGGGGGTTGGTTACCAATCAGCAGGGCGTCATTGCCAATTTTGTAGCCGAAATTGGCGATGATAATCGCGTGCACCGGGTCATTCGTACTTCGCCCTTTCTGCCAGTCTACGTTTGTGCACTTCCAGACAAAACCATCTGGACTTACGGGGTGGATAGAGACGACCATTTGAATGGGATACAGAATTCTCTTCGGCTGCGTCATTACAGTTTTGAAAAGGGCCAGCTTGGCGCCATGCTGGATACTTCAAGTCTGGCCTCGGGCGAGGGCTGGTTGCTATCGCGCGGAAGATATCCTGGTGAAATCAACTTCCGCTGCAATTCTAAAACCGTTGCTCTATATAATGCGGCAAGCAGCCAACTGGTTGAAGTTGACATCCAGACTAGTGCCTTGAAGGTCACGCGAGTAGCCGCGCTGCCCTCCCCGCCGGACTTCCAGATCACTGGATTTGCTTTAACCGAATCAGGCGCACTTTTCGCGAGCTTTTATGATCGTTCCAAAAAGCCGGCTATGTCTGGCCTGTTCAAGTTGAGCCGGGACAGCGCAGGCGGCGCAACATGGGTCCCTGTTGAGGGTACCATCGGCTCTTATTTGCACACCTCATCAATCGAACGCCTTCTTGGGGCCGACGGCGAAGATCTGGTTCATACCCGTCTCAAAGACGGCAAGATGTTCTGGTCAAAGCAAAACTCGCAGTAGCAGTCGTCCAATTCTTACGGCCTTGCCGCTATGTCGGTTGGATCGTCCGCTTCGGATCTACCCACCATGCCATCGCTGCCAGCAGAATGTAAGATCCCAGCGCTGTCATCGCCGCGGCGTGATCGCTCGGCGGCGGAGGAAAATAAAAGGTCCCAAACACCTGCAACGCGGCCAGGAACACCACGAATCCCGCCAGCCGCACCTTGTGCGTTGCCGTGCGATAGAGCACAGCCGCTCCGCCCAGCAGCACCGCCATCTCCAGCGCAAACGCCGCTTCTCGATAGTTCCATAACCCCAGGCCCATCTTGCCTACGCTGTCATACAGCGCGAGATCAGGCCGGTGCACGATGAGGTCGAGAATCCAATGGGAGAAAACTGCTGCGGCCACAATCAGACCGGTCCGCCTGCCGCGCCACCGCGGAACCAGCTGGCAGACCCCATACGCCAGCGCTGACCAGCAAACCACGCCCACCAGACTGTGCGTGTACGGCATGTAGTAAAGGTCGAGCGCGTTCGATGCTGTAATGCCGGGAACGATACGCACCCTCTCAATTCCCAGCAGGACAAAAATGCTCCACAACACGTCGATCAGTTGCACGGCGATGAACAACACCCACAGCGGAATGCGTTTCTCCGCCGCCCTGCCGGCAAAGCTCGCGCTGTAATGTCCAACAAACATTCTCGTCT
>DASTPO010000231.1:0-5037 GCA_035762225.1 Candidatus Angelobacter sp. | reverse complement strand
CGATCGCGGCGCCGTTTGAAATGTTGGTGACTTTACCTGTGACCGATCCCGTGCTCGCCACTGGAGCGAGCGCGAAGTTCGCAACACTGGTTGCACCGCCGGTAACGGTTACATTTTGGGTGGCACTTTGGAATCCATTGGCTGAAGCCACCAGCTGAACGGTTCCCGTCGGTACGCTGGCCAGAGTAAACGTTCCCGTGCTGCTCGTAGTCGCGGTGCCGCCTCCGTAACCAACGGATGCTCCGGCGATCGCCACGCCTGCGGAACTCTTGACCGTGCCCGTAATCGTTCCGCTGGCGGAAAGCAGCGTGATCGCCGGCGCCGCGGTCGAAGTTTCAGATACCACGGTTACGTTCGTTGTCCCAGGTTGAAATCCAGTGAGGGAGGCTGCAATATTAGCCGGGCCGGCCGGTAAATTGCTGAATGAGTACGTCCCTCCCGCAGCTGTGACTGTGGCGAGACCGTCGCTGGCAACGGTAGCGCCGGAGAGACCGTTTCCGGAGCTGTCAACCACCTGGCCTGTAACCGAACCCGGATTAACTGGCTCAAGCTGTAAGACGGGCGCCGCAGTACTCGCGCCTGCGCTCACTGTCACTGCCTCGGAGGCGCTTTGATAGCCGGTGAGAGATGCAGTGAGATTTGCGGATCCGGCCGGAACTTCGATCGTATAGCCGCCGTCGGAGCCGGTGATAACGCCATTTCCTCCTGAAGTTACTGACGCGCCTTGAATCGGGGCTCCCGCGCTATTGGTCACCGTGCCTGTGACTGTACCGTTGGTCACCGGAGCGGTTGAAAGCTGCACCATGCTCCCTACTGACGGAACGCCCGTCGCATTGAGAATGAAAAGGAGATAGTACCCGGGCGGGGAGAGATTCGCATTTGCCGGCATGGTCACATTCAACCCAGTGCTGGTCTTGGTAAAGTTGAGCCGCAGAAAGCGCCCACTCATGTCATTGGTGTGCGTGGTGGACGAAGCGCGCAACCACGTCACCTGGCTGACGTTGGCGGCATCGGGTGTACCGATGAACACCGTCTGGCCATAGCCCGCACTGGTTGGCGCAGATCCGATACTGGGTCTGGCTCCCGCGAAGAGGTAAGGCGGTGAATAGACCTGAGCGTTGGGGCCGCCCACGTTGCCGCCGGCGGAGAGTACGCGTCCGTCTGGCAGCAGGATGGCAGTGGAATGGTAGCCGCGATAGGCAGCAATGCTGGCCATGACCGTGAACTGTCCGGTTGCAGGGTCCCACATTTCCGTGGGTAGAACCGGGGTTGATGAATTATCAAACCCGCTTCCGCTGCTTCCCCCAACGATCAGCGCTTTTCCGTCAGGCAGGATCACCGCATTATGCTGACGTCGCGGATAATGCATGCTTCCGGTATATTTCCACACCGGTGTTGCCGCGTTCAGATCGATCACCTCGGCCGTCGCCGTTGGCGGATCTGCACCACCGATAACCGCCACCTTTCCGTTGTCATACATCAGCGCCGGCGCGTAATCTCGAAATCCAGTGAAATTGAGAGCCGCCACATTGCTCCATGCGCCTGCGCCAGTCGTGTCCAGGTATCTGGTTTGGCGGCTCGGACCGGCATTGAATACCTTGCCGTTGGGCGCCACCAGCATGTTGGGATAGAGCGGAAGAGAGAGCTGGGCCGACGTAAGATTGCGCCAGCTATTCGTGGCAAACTGATAAACCTGCGGCAGCGGGTCCACGTTGGTGTTGGAGTTCACGTCGCCGGAGACAACCAGCACGTCGCCATTTTGGAGCAACGTAGTGGTGGGATACCATCTGCCTTCATTCATATCGGGCACGGAGGTAAAAGTGTTTGCCCCGGCGTCGTAGATCATGGCGTGCGCGTAGCCGACATAATCCGCAACGTGCCCTCCCGCGAGAAAGACTCGGCCGTCCGCCAGTGAGGTGTGGCCGGCACAAAACAACTCGTACGATGACGAGGCAGTGGCGGAGAACGTGTTGCTTACCGGATCCCAGATGTGGGGCTGTAAGGATTCTGTGTAATAAGAAATAAAAAACACGCGTCCGTCAGGTAACAGCGTGGTATGCACGGCTCGAGTTGGCCAATTGGCGACGGCGGACCATTGACCCTGGGTGGCGGCTTGGGCGTTACTGCGTACAGCTACTGCCAAAACTAGCAACAGAAGTAGGACGAAAGCGGACGCCCCTCGAAGAACAAGGGAGCATGAGTGGCGCACAATAACCAATAAGATTCAGCTATGTACCTGCGGGTTGCGCGATTTACCCGCATGAACATTGGCTTAACGAAACTTTATGGTTTTTGATCTGACTGGATCAGGGGACTGGGTGAAGTGCACTCGTCAACTCACTTTGCCGGTGGCGGTTCCAGGCGATCATGAAACTTTGACGCCAGTCGCTCGGCAGCTTCCACCAGATTGTTCTCTTTAGCTTTTGCTTTCATCGCAGATTTCACGCTCTCCGAACCCGACCACACTGGAAGCTTGCTTCGGGCATCGAGGACCGTCATCGTGATCACGGTTGGAGTCAGGACCCTGGACGTTGAGCTGGATTTCTCCTCGTGACCCGTCTCTGCCGATACCTGGGACGAACTGGACACCCGGACCCCCGAATCACCGGTCGAGGAAACCTCAATAATAAGGTCGGCCTTATCTGGCGTTTCGACCAGAGTAAAGCGTCCCCAGCCCTCGACCGTGGTCGAGATCGTCTCAAACGGAATGGGATTTCCATGCGTGCGTCGGATGAGCACGTTTCTCGCAGCGGCAAGTCGCGTTGAGGCGCTCTGGATCACCGGCTTCTTTTCCGCAGGCAAAGCTCCGGGTGTCGCCGGCGGCTGCGCCGGTGTCTGGGGCTGCTGTCCAGTACTAATCCCCGTCATTAAAACAGCGACCAAGATCGCCGTCGCTACGCTGCCCGCTGAAATATTCATTTCCGACCTCCAAAGTGCCATCCCTCGTCGCGTTGCAGATCTCAGATTACAATATTTGAAAGTATGGCTGACCGTCTTTACCTGAGTATCTGGTTTCCCAGCTTTACCGAGCAGGAGATGCTTCTCCGCCTGCTCGCGGTGCTCAAGCAGTTTCCTTTCTCCACCCAGCGCGGCGGTGTGGGCTACATGGCTGTGCGCAGCATCTCCTGGGACCAACCCATTATCTTTGAGCAGACTTTTGACTATCGTGCCGAGCCTGAACGCGCTTTAGCTCTCGCCGCTGAGCTGCTTCACGCGGACAACGCCTACGAATTCGACGTGCTTTGGGACCTTTGGGTACCGGTGCAAGAGGGAGACTTGGACGAAACCTGGGAGTTGCGGCCGGAGAAAGTGAAATTTACCGTCTTCGGCACCCAGTTTGAGGACGCCACGTACCAGGAAAACGGCCACATCCAGGTCGACTTTGGTCTTGATGCTCCGTTCCTCTATGAAGAAGCAGATTTCACCAGCACGCTGGAACAGCGCATCAAGGCCAATGTGCAGAAACTGGTTGCTTTTACCAGCGCAGTGGAGAAACACGTTGGCATCAGCGGCCGGGTCCTATGGTCAGAATCAGAAGATAACCTTGCCCAAAAACTGATTGAGCGATTGCAGAGAGTGCAGTAAACAGCTTGTACTGACAGGATTCGCAGCTTGGTTTGGTCCGGTAAGCGCGCAGAAGATAACCAAACCTTTGGCGCGGATTCTGCTGACGATGAGTGCCGTTCGACAACAGGGACGCAAAGAAACAAAAAAGACTCTTTGATTCTTTGCGTCCTCTGGGTCGTCAGTCGTGAATTATTTCGTCCGACCCGCTTCCGTCTTCAGCTCTTCCGCGGCTGCTGCCTGTGCCGCAGCCAGCCTTGCCGTCAGCACGCGATAGGGCGAGCAGGAAACGTAGTTCAATCCTGTCTTGTGGCAGAACTCCACGGACGCCGGGTCGCCCCCATGTTCCCCGCAGATACCAATCTTCAACGTCGGACGCGTCTTGCGGCCTTTCTTCACCGCAATTTGCATCAGTTCTCCCACGCCTTCCTGGTCGATGGTGGCGAAGGGATCACTCTTTAGTATGCCCCGTTCGATATACGCCGGCAGGAACTTGCTGATATCGTCTCGGGAGAAGCCGTATGCAGTCTGGGTCAGGTCATTGGTGCCGAAGCTGAAGAACTCAGCGTCGGATGCGATCTGGTCGGCCACTGAACAGGCCCGCGGCAGCTCAATCATGGTTCCCACCAGATACTCCACACGCATACCCTTCTCTTTGAACACCTGCTCCGCGACCTGGCGGACGATCGCGCCCTGGTTTTCCATCTCCTTCATCATTCCGACCAGCGGGATCATGACTTCAGGAAACACTTTAACTCCGGCCTTGGAGACGTTCACGGCGGCCTCAAAAATGGCCCGCGCCTGCATCTCCGAAATCTCCGGGTAGGTAATGCCCAACCGGCAGCCGCGATGGCCGAGCATGGGGTTCAGTTCGTGCAACTCCTCCACGCGGCGCAGCAGATCGTGCGCCTCCTTCAGCCTGGGCGACTTTGGATCTTTGATTTCGAGTTGAGCAATTTCCACCATCAGTTCTTCGCGGCGCGGCAGAAACTCGTGCAACGGTGGATCCAGCAGGCGGATCGTTACCGGGAATCCGTCCATGGCCTTGAACACACCCTCAAAATCCGAGCGCTGCATCGGCAGAAGCTTGGCAATCTCGGCCTTGCGCGCATCTTCGGTGCGCGCCAGGATCATTGCCCTCATGTGCCCGATGCGGTCTTCAGCAAAGAACATATGCTCTGTACGGCACAGGCCAATGCCCTCGGCGCCAAAACTGCGTGCGGCAACCGCATCGCGTGGGATGTCCGCATTGGCGCGGACGCCCAGCTTGCGGAACGGCTCTGACCATTTCAACAGCGTCTGCAGGTCGGGATCATCCGGTTTGGCCGGCACGGTGCCAAGCTGGCCTTTGATGACGCGGCCGGTAATGCCGTCCATCGAGATCCAGTCGCCCTCCTTCAACGTGAGAGAACCGACCCGCATCTCCTTCTTCTTGTCGTCGACCTCGATTTCTCCTGCTCCGACAATGCAGCA
>DASTPO010000230.1:0-4155 GCA_035762225.1 Candidatus Angelobacter sp. | reverse complement strand
AGAAATCGTCCTGGGTAAGCTTCAAATCATTTTCTGTCTTTGAAGCTGGTCGAAAGCTAAAGGACTTCCTCAGCGCGCCAGGGTTCCAGGAACGGGCTTACCAGCCTCTGGTTTGCAGCAAATCGCCTTCCGCCATCGCTGCCACGGCCAGCCCCTTCATCGCTCCCACCAGGTCTTCGCTGACCTCAAGTAACACTTTAGGATCGTCGAAATGAGTGCAGGCGCGGACGATGGCTCGCGCTCTTTTCTCCGCCTCCGCCGGTTCGCAGAAATTCATGCCGTCTGACATGAAGATCCCCGATCCCACAAACACCGCTTCGGCTCCCAGCTGCCGAACCAGCGCCGCGTCAGCCGGCGTGGCAATTCCACCGGCGGAGAAGTTGGGTACCGGGAGCTTGCCGGTCTTGGCCACCAGCCGCACCAGTTCCACGGGCGCCTGAAGGTCTTTGGCTTGAGCGTAAAGTTCTTCTTCAGAGAGCGCTTTCAAGGTCCTCATTTCACGCATGATTTGACGCATGTGTTTTACGGCATGAACCACGTCGCCAGTACCAGCTTCGCCCTTGGTGCGGATCATCGCCGCGCCTTCGGCAATGCGCCGCAGGGCCTCACCCAGGTTGCGCGCACCGCAAACGAAAGGGGTTTTGAAGGCGTGCTTATCCACGTGATGAGCTTCGTCGGCCGGGGTCAGCACCTCAGATTCGTCAATGTAGTCCACACCCAGCTCTTGCAGGATCTGGGCTTCGGCAAAGTGGCCGATGCGGCACTTGGCCATCACGGGAATGGAGACTGTGGCCATAATTTCACGGATCTTTTTGG
This sequence comes from Candidatus Angelobacter sp., assembly GCA_035762225.1. Lineage (GTDB taxonomy): Bacteria > Acidobacteriota > Terriglobia > Terriglobales > Acidobacteriaceae > Angelobacter. Next base: position 3,339 of record DASTPO010000230.1, on the reverse strand, counting down.
GCGATGCCATGCGGGCCACGCCACCCTGGGCGCGAATCTGCGCCGGAACGCGCTCCAGCGCCATCACTGAGGTCGCGCCGGCCTTCTCCGCGATCTCCGCCTGCCTGGCGTCGGTCACGTCCATGATCACGCCGCCCTTGAGCATCTCCGCCAGCCCGGTCTTCAGCCGCAGCCCGGCGTTGCCGTTCAATCCGGTTCCGCCGCCGTTAGGCGTGACTGTTACACCATGGCCGTTGGAGACAGGTTTGTGGTCCTTTGTCGGCGCAACTTCTTTTTTTCCACGTGATCGAGACATCGCGAACTCCTGCGCCGTGTCACAAGGATGCGTCACGGCGAACTTGTAGGGCTGAAACTCTTATTTTACTAGGTTGGAAGGATTTCTGCTGCCCGAAGCCAATCCATATCTCTTGAGCCCACAAAATCTCGTGTGTTAGCGCTTTGCAAATCGCTCATAGACCAGCAAGATTCCCCCTGCCCAACTAAGACCGATCATCAGCCACACCAAAAACCTCGTCGGTTTGCCCTTCATCAGTCGCACCAGGTATAGGGATCGCCATGCGAGAATCATCAGTGCAGCGGCCGCTGCCAGCCCTCTAATCATAGAATTCTTCGACTCTAGAGCTGCCACCCAAAAAAAGAGCGCGATTACCAGTGGCGTGAATATTAAGTCTGAGCGGCGTCGTGTAATGACTATAGAATTGTGCTGCGCCAGCTCTGAGCGAAGCAAAGCAAAACCTTCCACTTCCGCCGGAATTGCTATTCTCCTGGTCGGTTCCACACTTTCTACAACAAGCCAGCCTCGGCGTTCATACAAAGTACGGATTTCTGATAACCCGATTCGAATATTGGGCCATCCGGCTTTCTGTCGAATCAGGTCTTTGTCCGTCAACTCGAAAGATAAGGCTCGCTTTACTTTCTCCATCCCGTGGCGATACGAGACCCAATTTGCGCCGACAATTGAAGCAGCAACTACTAAACCTGCTAGCCATGCGAACGCGGTTGTCAGCTGAGGACTTGCAGAATGGGCGGCATAGACCGCAAACAACGCTACACCAGACAAGGTGAAAGCGGCTCCCCAGAAGCCCAGGCGCGTCCTGAGTTCGCGTTTCCTGATGGACTTCTCGTCGGAAATGATTCTGAATATGTTCATCTGACATCAATGACACGGCGCTAAGGTCGCCCGAGCCGAGGAAACATCTTTTCCGGATCAATGGCGATGAATGTTCCCGTACTCCGCGCCAGCACCACGCCCTGCTCATTGCTGATCTCAGCCACGTTGGTATGTTTGCGCCCCTCGACGCTTTGCTCGAAGCCGGTAACCGTCAGCAGCGTGCCCAGCGGCACCGGTTTCAGGTAGCGGATGTCCATGGCGCTGGTGAGCGCCAGTACGTTGCGGAAGCGGTTCACCTTGCCCATGGCCTCATCCAGGATGGTTGCGATGATGCCGCCATGCGCGTGGCCGGGTGGTCCGGTATATTTCCGTGAAAGCTTGAACTTGCACACCGCATGGCGCCTGGCTTCATCCAGAAAGAACTTCAGATGCATGCCGTCGAGATTGTCTTTGCCGCAGGCGAAGCAGTGGTTCTTGCGCGGCTTGGGTTTGCCCTGGACAGCGTGTCCGTGCGCCGATTTCCGTTTGGTCATGATGGAAGCACGATTTTAGCATTTGGCCTGCCTTCTATCTCCGAGCCACCAGCTCCGCCACTCCCTTGCCGGCGATGGTCTCGTGATAGTGCAGGACACGCAATGACGCGAATGCACGCAGCAGCTCGTTCGGCTCCAGCAGAAACATTGGATGGCTAGGTCCACGCTTGCCTGCGCCGCCGGCGAAGCGTGTTTGTTCCGTGGTGTAGGTTTTGTAGACCAGCAACCCGCCCGGCTTGAGCGCGGAAATCAAGGCAGGGAAGAGCTCGCGCTGGAGATAGAAGAAGACCAGAACCAGGTCGTATGCTTCGCGGCCCAGCTCTTTCGTCGAATTCAGGTCGATGATTTCGGTCGTGACCAGAGCGCCCTTCCCGCTCGCTCCCAGCTGCTCTCGCACGTTCTCATGGGCCTTGCCGATTCCAACCTCAGAAATATCCAGCAGCGTTGCCCTCCAGCCTCGCTGCGCCAGCCATATGGAATGCCTGCCCACTCCGCCTGCAACATCCAACGCTGTTCCGGGTTCACGATCGATGAGAAATTCCTGGAACGCGCTCACCAGCAGAGGGTCTGGTTCCAGCGAGCCATGTGACTTCTCGCGGTACTTCTGGTTCCAGAGCGTCTTCTCGTCTCGGTCGATTGGATTGTTTTCGTCGGTCACAGCGGTCGTTTAGGAGAACCAGTACGCAATTTCATTATGCTGTCTGCGGCCCGGAGCGGGCTCTCTTCAAGAGAATAACCGCAAAACAGCCCTTTTTGCTGCGCTATACTGGAGACGTGAACCAGCCTGCGCCCAAGACGTTTTATCTGGAGACCTTCGGTTGCCAGATGAATGTTCACGATTCCGAGAAGGTCATCGGAACGCTGCTCCATCAAGGCTATCGCCAGGTGCAAACCGTGGAAGAGGCCGGCCTGGTTCTGTACAACACGTGTTCCATCCGCGACAAAGCCGAACAGAAGGTCTTTCACCGGCTCAACGATTACAAGAAGCTCCAGGCGCAGGGCAAGAAGTTCGCCGTGCTGGGCTGCGTAGCCCAGCAGGAAGGCGAAAAGATTTTCGAGAAGGCGCCGTATGTCTCCATGGTTGCCGGCTCCGCGTCATACCGCAACCTGCCCAGCATGCTGGTACAGCTGGAGGCAGGGAACAACCGCGTCACCGGGCTCGACGACCGGCAGACCGACCTGACCTTTGAAACGGAGTTCACCGCCCGAACCAATCCTCATCGCGGGTATATCACCATCATTGAAGGTTGTGACAAATTCTGCGCCTACTGCGTGGTGCCATACACCCGCGGCAAGGAGCGCAGCCGGACATCCGATTCCGTCCTGGCCGAGGCGCGCCGCATGGCCGACCTCGGATATACCGACATTCAATTGCTGGGCCAGAACGTAAATGCCTTCGCCGATCCGCTGGGCAAGATGTCTTTCGCCGAACTGCTCTATGCCATCGGCGAGATCCCGGGTGTGCGCCGCGTCCGCTTTACCACCTCGCATCCGCGGCACTTCAACAAAGAGATTGTCGACGCCATCTCCGCCTCGCCCCGGCTGTGCGACCACGTCCATCTGCCGGTACAGAGCGGCTCGTCGCGCGTGCTGAAGGCCATGAACCGCGAATACACGCGCGAGATGTACCTGGAAAAGATCTCATGGATCAAGTCCGCCAGGCGCGAGATGTCCCTTACTACGGACGTCATTGTC
>DASTPO010000229.1:0-4620 GCA_035762225.1 Candidatus Angelobacter sp. | reverse complement strand
ATATGGACGCAATCCTGTACAGCAAAGTGGGGTTCATCAAGACTCCTTATGGGCATGTTGGTGATTTTGGCGGTTCAGTGTACCTGAAATATGCTGCTTTGGTATGCACGAACGTCCGCGCCTTACGTTCTTTGAATCTGGGCTGGATTTTCAGTAGGGAGAGAACATGCTGAGACACATCTTGCGGGATTTCTGCTATAGCGCACGGGCCCTGCGCAAAAATCCGGCGTTCACCGTGATTGCGGTGGTTGTGCTTGCGCTCGGGATCGGCGCGAATACCGCCATTTTCAGTATTGTTGATGTTCTGCTCTTCCGTCCGCTTCCAGTCCAAAAGCCAGAGCAACTGATGCGCATTTATCACGGTGAAACCCGGGGAGACGCGCGGGAGGGCGCTCTCTCCTACCCCGCCTTTCAGGCCTATCGCGATGGAAATACCGTATTTTCCGGGCTTGCGGCATACATTGACCGCTTTCCCGTAAATGCATCGGTGGGAAAGTTCGGATCTGAACGCGTGGATGCCGGCATGGTCACCGGCAATTATTTTCAGGTCCTCGGTATTCCCGCGGCGCAGGGTCGAACCATCACCGCGGATGACGATAAGCCGGATTCGCCACCGGTTGCCATGCTGGGCCACGATTTGTGGCGTCGACATTTTCCGGCCGGCTCAAATGCTGTCGGCTCACAGATGATGATCGACGGCCAGTGGTTCACCATCGTCGGCGTGGCACCCGCAAGTTTTGCCGGCGTGACGTTTGAGAACCTGCCGGTCATCTGGATGCCAATGACGCAGGCGATGCGCATTGATCCGCTTCTCAAGACACAGATTCCGCTGGGAAATGAGTCGTTTGGGCCGTTTGGAGTGGTTGGCCGGATAAAGCCCGGCGTCTCTCAGAGGCAGGCGCAGTCACAGCTCGAAACCCTGGCCGCACAGCGCGGCGCCGGCAAACCCATTGCCGCCGAAGACAATTACGTTCGCCCCTGGCCGGTTCTGATTCCTTTGACCGACGCCGCGAGGCAAAGCCACGCGTCGTTTGCCTACTTGCTGCTCGGCATCGTGATGCTGGTCCTGCTGATCGCATGTGCTGACGTAGCCGGCCTAATTCTCGCCCGATCACAAGCGCGCCAAAAAGAGATTGCCGTCCGTCTGGCTCTTGGCGGGCAGCGTTATCGCATCATCCTGAGCCACCTGGCTGATGCCATTCTGGTTTCAGTCGGTGGCGCAGTTCTTGGTTGTTTCCTGGCCGCATGGGGCAGTCACGCGCTGATTCGCATGGCCCCATCAACCATTGACCTGCCTTTGGAGCGCGCTTCTGCCATCCTCAATGGGCGAGTGCTGATCTTTACCGCTGTGGTTGCTCTCCTCTCGGCCATCCTGAGTTCGATGGTTCCTGCGTTGAAGTATTGCCGCATGGATGCCAAGCAGGGAATTCGTGGCGAAGCCACCGCGAGCGTCGCCGGCCGCAGATTCTCCCTGCAGTCCGGGCTCGTGGTCATGCAGGTGGCTGCGTGTGTGCTCCTGTTAGTTGGCGCTGGACTGCTCACGCACACGCTGCGGCAAGCTTCGCAGATTCACCTTGGATTCGATCCTGACCACACGGCTTTTGCCTCGACTGACCTGATCCGCCAGGGCTATGACAAGAACGAGGCGGCCCTGATGCTTGATCCGCTGCTGGATTCTCTTCGGGCCCAGCCTGGTGTGGAAGCCGCGGCCCTGGGAGCGCCTCCCATGCAGTTCAACATGGTGTCCACCGCCTCCGTTGAAGGGCGCGCACTGGCTGAGGGCAAACGCACCAGCATTGAACTTTCTCGTGTAAGCCCAGGTTATTTCAATACGGTCGGCATTCCCATTCTGAGCGGGCGTGACTTCAAGCTGTCTGATTCTGCAAGCGCTGCGGGGGTCGCGCTGGTAAATGACGCCTTTGCCCGCAGGAACTGGCCCAATGAAAATCCCATCGGCAAGCACCTCTCCGGCGTGGGCATTCATGAGCAGACGTTTGAAGTAGTCGGCGTGGTAGCGAACACCGCTGGAGCTGTCGTGCGAAAGGAAGTACCCGGAGTGGTTTACTTCCCTCTCGACCAAAGCTACATGATGTTTCCGTGGCAGCCTGACCTAACTTTACTTGCCCGGGGGCAAGATGCAGACCAGACAATCAGCGCGATTCGCCGAGCCGTTGCAAGCGTCAACCCTGCCCTGCCACTCTTCCGGGTGCGCACGTTGAGAGATCAGGTCAATGTGGTCTTTGCCATGGAAAATTTTATGGCGCGCCTCCTTCAGGCTTTCTCCCTGATAGCTTTGCTTCTTGCCGTGGCCGGGGTCTTCGGATTGATGGCATACAATACCGCCCGCAGGAAGCAGGAATTTGGCATCCGAATGGCACTTGGCGCGCAACGCTCCAATGTCTTATGGCTGGTGCTGAAAAAAGGTTTGTGGCTCACTTCCGCCGGACTCGTGATCGGATTAACGGCCTCATACTGGCTGACGCGCGTAGTGGCCAATCTGCTGTTTGGCGTAAGCCAGCATGACACAGCAACCTATGTTTGTGTTTCAGTCTTGATTCTGGGCCTTGCTTTGGTCGCCGGCTACCTGCCGGCGCGCCGGGCAACTCTCGTGGATCCGCAAATTGCGCTGCGCAGCGAATGAAGCCGTTGCACACGTAGCTGAAATCACGATAAACCGACTGGTAAGTCTTCCGATCAGCGATCGCGGCATTTGCCCGCCCTTCATTGCCACTGGTAAACTTGAGAGTTTGCCCTGCTCGACCACACTCTGCATATAGTAGGTTTCACGTTTATGGCACAGACAACGGATATTGCGATCGTAAGCGGCGCGCGCACGCCCATGGGCCGCTATTGCGGCAAATTGCGCGACTTTACCGCCATGGACCTGGCTGCCGTGGCCAGCCAGGAAGCGATCCGGCGCTCGGGCGTGGACGCGAAGGAGTTTGACCATGCCGTCTTCGGCAATGCCCAGCAGACGTCAGGCGACTCGCTCTATGGCGCGCGGCACGTAGCGTTGAAAGCCGGACTGCCCATTGAAACGCCGGCTTTGACCGTCAACCGCCTTTGCGGATCAGGCATGCAGTCGCTGGTCAACGCCGCGCAAATGATCCAGCTGGGTGAGGCGAACACGGTGCTGGCCGGCGGCATGGAATCGATGTCCCAGGCCCCGCACGTGATTCGCGGAGCACGATGGGGCCTGGGGCTGGGCGAAGGGAAGATGGAAGATTCGCTGATGGTGGCGCTGCTGGACACCTATTGCGGCCTTTACATGGCGAACACCGCTGAGCTATACGCCGAGCAGCAGGGCATTACGCGTCAGCACATGGACGAATTTTCTCTCCAGTCGCAGCAGAAAGCGGGCGCGGCACAGAAGGCCTGCCGGCTGGCGGAAGAGATTGTGCCGGTTGCGTTAAAAAACCGCAAAGGTGAACCCACCGGCGAGATGTTTGAGAAAGACGATCACCTGCGTCCGGAGACGACAATGGAAGGCCTGGCTAAGCTGAAAGCAGCCTTCGGCAAGAACGGAACCGTTACGGCCGGCAACGCCAGCGGCATCGTCGATGGCGGCGCGGCTGTGGTGATGATGACTCTGGACCAGGCGCAGAAAAAGGGCCTTAAACCGATGGGCCGGATTGTGAGCTGGGGTATCGCCGGCGTCGACCCCAAGATCATGGGCAGCGGCCCGGTGCCTAGCACGCGTCTGGCGCTAAAGAAGGCCGGGCTCAAGCTTGAGCAAATCGATCTGGTTGAGGTCAACGAGGCTTTTGCCGGGCAATATCTGGCGGTCGAAAAAGAGCTTGGCCTGGATCGCAACAAGGTCAACGTCAACGGCGGGGCCATCGCGCTGGGTCATCCGCTGGGCGCTACCGGCACCCGGCTGGTGATCACGCTACTGCACGAACTGCGGCGGCGCAAAGCGCAGTACGGGTTGGCAACGGCGTGCATCGGCGGGGGCCAGGGTATTGCGATGATCGTGGAGAATCTGCAGCGATAAGAAATAGCGAACCACAAAGGGCACGAAGGAGCACAAAGCAGAACCAGGTTCTGCATCTGGCAGATCTGATTGGCTGGCCTTCGCTACAAACCAAACACCTGAGCGAGGTTTGACCTTCGTGGTACTTCGTGTCCTTTGTGGTTAAGAGGGGAAAATGACTATCAAAAAAGTTGGAGTACTCGGCTGTGGCCTGATGGGCTCGGGCATTGCACAGGTGAGCGCAGTGGCCGGTTATGACGTGACCGTGCTGGAGCAGGAGCAAAAGTTTCTCGACAAGGGCTTTGCCGGGATTGAAAAGTCTCTCAACAAGTTTGCCGAGAAGCCGGACAAGACGGGCATCACCCCCGAGAAGGCTAAAGAGTCGCGCGCGCGGATCAAGGGCTCAACCAGCCAGCAGGACCTTGCCGATTGCGACATCATTATTGAAGCGATCATCGAGAACGTGGAAGTGAAGAAGAAGACATTTTCCGCGCTGGATGCGATCGTAAAAAAAGACGCGATCTTTGCCAGCAACACTTCTTCGATCTCCATTACTGAAGTTGCGGCAGCCACCAGGCGCGCCGACCGTTTTGTTGGACTGCACTTCTTTAACCCGGTGCCGCTGATGAAGCTGGTGGAGGTGGTGA
>DASTPO010000228.1:0-8919 GCA_035762225.1 Candidatus Angelobacter sp. | reverse complement strand
GGCCAACAGCATCAGCTTTTACTCCACCTCAACCGGGCAGTACCAGGGGACGTCCAACTCATTTGTGGGAGCGGGGTATCACATTGCCGCCAACGGCGCTTTTACTTACAGGATGAAGGGCGTGATCAACAACAGCTCCGCCAGTGACGATGATTCCGGCACGGTGGAGTTGGGCCCGGAGTTCATCGTCTTCAAGGGCCGGAACCACGTGGTGCGCTATCGCTTCCTCAATCTGCAGACGGCCATTGACGGGTCCACGGTGCTGACCTTCCTTCCGCCCGCGGCCGATCCCGCAAGAATCAGCTTTATCCGCGACAGCGAATACTGGGTGCGCGCCCCCAGGTGAAGCAGCTGGGGCTGAAAACTTGCTCCGATTCCAACAGGCATCAACGCGGGCCTTCTCCGCTTATTTGGCCTTCACCGCGCTGGGCAGCAGTTTGTAAGCTTCAGCCCGGGTGCGGACCACGTGGAAGTTAGGCCGTGAATCGCGGGCGAACTGCTTGAACTTTTTTGCCAGGCTTTGCATGGGCTCGCCTGAGGCCACGATGATGTGCTGCACGGAGCTGCGGAACAGGCTGGTGCTGGCCGCCATCTGCGCGATGGTCTTCTCGGATATGTTGGTCTCGGTGACGGCGCTGAAATCCACAATGTCACTGAACTGCGGGTTGAAATCGGGGTCGCGGGCAATGGCGGAACGATGTCCGCTCAGCTCGGCGTCGGTGATCCGTCCATAGAAGGCGGAATAGACAACTCTTCGCTGCGGATCGATCTTGAGAACGACGGGCATAGGGGCCGGCTGGTTTTCTGGTCTGGCTGATCTGTATTTTGCCACATAGAAAGCCAATTGTCTGCGCCTGGAAAACCGCTGGCTATTCCGGAAATGAAACGGCGCGGCCAGCGGGTTCCAGCTTGTTACAATAGAAGATTCTCTTCACTTGCAGATTGAGGTCAGCCGATACCATGCATCGTTGGTCACAACTTTTTATCCCCACACTGCGCGAGGCCCCGGCGGACGCCGAGGTCGCCAGCCACAAGTTTCTGGTCCGCTCCGGCTATATCCGCCAGCTGGGCGCGGGCATTTACTCCTACCTGTTTCTGGGGCAGCGTTCGGTGCTGCGCATTATTGATGTGGTCCGCGAAGAGATGAACAAGATTGGGCAGGAATTTCTGCTGCCGGCGCTTCATCCGCGTGAACTCTGGGAGCAGAGCGGCCGCTGGCAGGGAATGGGCGAGAACATGTTTCGCCTGAAAGACCGCAAAGGCGCCGACCTGTGCCTGGGCATGACCCATGAGGAGGTCATGACCGATATCGCGCGCAAGGAGCTGCGCAGTTACAAGCAGCTTCCCCAGATCTGGTACCAGATACAGAATAAGTTTCGCGACGAGCCACGGCCCAAGTCCGGGCTGATCCGCGTGCGGCAGTTCACCATGAAGGATTCCTACTCCTTTGATATCGATCAGGCCGGGCTGGACGCGAGCTACCAGAAACACTACGAAACGTATCGCCGCATTTTTGATCGCTGCGGGCTGAAATATGCCGTGGTGGAAGCACACTCGGGGTCCATGGGCGGATCGCAGTCCCATGAGTTCATGTCGATGACCGAGTCAGGGGAAGACATTGTGGTGAGCTGCCAGAAGTGTGGTTATGCCGCGAACCTGGAGAAAGCTACATCAAAGCTGGCTCCGGCGCAGGACCTGCCCGGCGATGGCCAGCCCGAGGAAGTGCACACGCCCGGAATGAAGACCATTGAAGAAGTGGCGAAGTTTCTGGGCGTTTCTCCCACGCAGAAGATCAAGACGCTGGCGCTGATGCAGGTGGAACCGGACAAGAAGCATCCGGGACAGGTGAACACCCGGCCGGTGATTGTGCTGCTGCGTGGCGACCACTTTCTCAACGAGGCCAAACTCACGAGCGCGCTCGATGGCAAAGAGTTTCGTCCGATGCATGAGGAGGAGATTCAGCGGATATTTATGTCGCCGGCCGGATACCTGGGGCCGGTGAAGGTCCCGGCACTGGCCGCGGGCGCGCAACTGGGCAGCGTGACGCAGGCAATCATTCTGGAGTCCCTGCCGCTGGTGCTGGCGGATACGGCGCTCCAGGGCCGTAAGAACATGGTTACCGGCGCAAACAAGGAGAATTACCATCTTAAGAATGTCACGCCGCTGCGGGATTTCCATCCTACCGAGTGGGTTGACCTTCGCAACGTGGCGGCCGGGGAAGGCTGTCCGAATTGCGGGGAGCCGCTGGTGGTCGGCAAAGCCATGGAGATTGGGCACATTTTTAAGCTCGGGAATAAGTATTCGAAATCGATGGGCGCGAGCGTGCTTGATAAAGACGGGAAAGAAGTGGTGCCGATCATGGGCTGCTATGGGATTGGCATTGAGAGAATTCTGACCGCGGCCATTGAACAGAATAACGATAAAGACGGTTTCTGGCTGCCGCTGTCCATTGCGCCATTTGACGTAGTGGTAACGCCGACCAACGTTACCGACGCGGCGATTTCCAGCACCGCGACGGAGATCGCGCAGAAGCTTGAAGGCGCTGGCTTTAGCGTGCTGCTGGATGATCGGGACGAACGCCCTGGGGTGAAGTTCAAGGACGCTGATCTAGTGGGAATACCGTACCGGATAAACGTTGGCAAGAAGGTTACGGAAGGACAGGTCGAGGTGGTTTCTCGCTCGACACGCCAATCGCAGGATGCTAACATCCCGGCCATTGAGACAATTTTCAGGCAACTTGCCCGTTCCTGAAGGAGCTTGCGGTTTGCGTCTATGGGAAAGATAAAAGCCTTTATCGGACTGCTGATTGTTGTAGGCGCCTTCTATGTCGCCTGGAACATGGTCCCCCCGTATTTCAACAACTATCAGTTTCAAGACACGCTGGATGACGTCGCCCGTCGCTCCAGCTATTCCACTTACACTGACGATGACATCAAGAAGATCGTAATCAGCAAGGCGGAAGCCGACGACATAAAATTGAAGGAAGATCAGATCGTCGTCACCAGGACATCTGCCGGTTTGGGCATCAGCGCCCACTACCGCATCCATGTTGATATGGTGGTGCATCCGGTGGATTTGGACTTCACCGCCAATTCCGTGAACAAACGGATATAATGTAAGAGAAAGACGGAATCCTTCTCAGCACCAGCGCAGGTAACGCTCTGGCCCGCCATGAGTCTGAGAGAATGAAATAGGGCGTACTCCGCCTGCTTTTGGACATGGCAATCAAAATAAAAATACCCCGAGCTAAAGGTTTTCGTGGCCGCCTGAAGAGCCCTTTTGTGCGCGCTGGCGTGGCTGCGTTTCTCATCATCTGCATCGTGATGTTTGGGATTTTCTCGTATTACTACATCAAGTACGAGAAGATCATTGCCGCCAGGATGGGCGGCCAGATCTTTGCCAACACGGCCAAGATTTATGCCCAGCCGCGCGATGTTCGCATCGGCCAGAAAGCCGATCCTCGTGAAATCTCAAACTATCTGCGCCACGCCGGATACACCGAGATGGGCGAGCAGGGCAAGTCTAAACTCGGCGTTTACCGGGTGCTGAAAGACGCCATTGAGATCAAGCCCGGCGAAGAGTCGTATTACAACGCTGAAGGCGCGGTCATCAGGGTCAAGGACGGCCGCGTGGACAAGATCGCCTCCCTGGGCGACGCCGGCGACAACCTGACCGCTTACGAGCTTGAACCCCAGCTGGTCACCGGCCTCTTTGACACGCAGGCTCGCTCCAAGCGCCGCCTCGTCAAGTATGACGATATTCCCAAGGTGATGGTTGATGCCGTCACCTCCATTGAGGACCGTCGTTTCTTTCACCACAGCGGCGTCAATTACTGGCGCCTCCTGCAGGCTGCCTGGATTGACTTGCGCCAGGGTGGAAACCGTCAGGGCGGTTCCACTATCACCATGCAGGTGGCGCGCGGCTTCTTTCTCAGCCCGGAAAAGAAATTCAAGCGCAAGCTCACTGAGATACTGATCTCCATCGAACTGGAACAGCGTTTCTCCAAAAAGCAGATTTTTGAGCTCTACGCCAACCAGGTCGATATGGGCCAGCGCGGCTCATTCACCATCACCGGCTTCGGAGAAGCGGCTCAGGCTTACTTCGGCAAAGACCTCAAGGACCTCACCCTGCCTGAGGCTGCGCTGATGGCCGGCCTGGTACAGAGGCCGAGCTATCTTTCTCCTTACCGTCATCCGGAGCGCGCCCAGGAGCGCAGGAATCTGGTGCTGGAGGCGATGGTGGAAAACGGCGCCATCACCCGCGATCAGGCTGACGCTGCCAAAGCCACTCCGCTCAAGCTCGCGCCGCAAAACGTTGAAGCCAGTGACGCGCCGTACTTTGTCGACCTGATTCGCGAACAGCTGATCAACAAGTATGGCGACGAAGACCTGAATGCCAGCGGCTATCGCATCTACACCACGCTCGATCCGTCATTGCAGGAAGCTGCGGCCCAGGCAGTCGATCTCGGGTTAAAAGAGGTTGACGCCCAGGTAAAGCGGCTGCGCACCAAGAAGGTCAAAGTCGGAAAAAACAAGTTTGAGACCCGGGTCGTCCCCGGTCCCATTCCGCAGGTCGCGCTGGTGGCGCTTGATCCGCATACCGGTGAGGTGCTGGCTCTGGTTGGAGGACGCAATTACGGCTTCAGCCAGCTCAACCATGCCATCGCCAAGCGGCCCACCGGCTCAATTTTCAAGCCGTTCGTTTTTGCCACGGCGGTCAACAACGCCGTCACCAATGAGCAGCCCATCTTTACTCCGTCCAGCCTGGTGGACGACTCTCCTACCGCCTTCATCAACGGCGATGACGTTTACACTCCGCGCAACTATAAAGAGGAATATCACGGCCAGGTGACGGCGCAGTTCGCGCTGGCCCACTCGCTGAATAATGCCACCGTCAAGGTGGCTGAGATGGTGGGCTATGACAAGGTCGCCAATCTGGCCAGGCTCGCCGGAATCTCATCCGTAAAAGCCACGCCTGCCATGGCGTTGGGGTCCTATGACGCAACGCCTATGGAAATGGCGTCGGCCTACACCATTTTCGCCAATGAAGGCCAGCGGATTACCCCCATCATGGTCACCTCGGTTCGTGATGCCAACGGCGATATCATCGACAACTATCAGCCGCAAAAAACCCAGATTCTTGATCCTCGAGTGGCATATGTGATCACCGATATGCTCCAGGGCGTCATTAATAATGGCACTGCGGCTGGGCCTGGCGGGGTTCGGGCGCGCAAATTCAACGCTCCGGCGGCAGGGAAGACCGGCAGCTCGCATGACGGCTGGTTTGCCGGCTTTACCTCAAACCTGCTCTGCATCGTCTGGGTGGGTTACGACGACTACAGTGATATCCACCTTAGCGGTTCAACCATCGCGCTACCCATCTGGACTGAGTTTATGAAGCGGGCCGTGGACCTGCCTAACTATTCAGATACAAAGACCTTTACTCCGCCGCAGGGGGTAGTCGAGCTGACCCTGGACAAGGCTACCAACCAGATTGCCACGCCCTCCTGCCCGGATGACTATACAACCGCCTTTATTGACGGCACCCAGCCCACCCAGACCTGTGAGCAACAGGCCCACGGTAACGTTTTCCAAAGAATTTTTGGTATCGAACCCAAGCCAACTCCTACCCCTCCGGCGTCTAATACAGTGGGGACTGTAGCTCCAAATCCGGCGCAGACCCCTGGGACTCAACAGAACGCGCAGCAGCAGCCTGAAGCAGAAAAGAAGAAAAAGGGCTTCTGGGGCCGAATATTTGGTTCCAAGGACGATAACAAGGACGATAATAGTCAAATCAAGCCTGCGGCCACCCCCAGTCCGGGCAAGGACAGGCCGCACTAAGGAGGCCCATAATGGGTCGCTTTCGCTGCTTGCTACTGGTGCTGGTAGTCCTGGCGCTGATGTCTCCCATGTACGCTCAAGACTCCCCCACGCCTTCCTCTTCAGACTCTGCGTCCATTCAGCGCGTGCCGCCGCCGGACGCCAACGCTGCCCCCGCCGAGTTGGAAGTCCAGGGCGATGCGCTCCGGGCCCAGAAGGCCTATCTTGACGCCATCGACTACTATCGCGCCGCCATCAAGAAATCCGATACCGCCGTCTTGCACAACAAGATGGGGATATCCCTGCTCTTGCTCCAGCGCGATAAAGAGGCCAAAAAGGAATTCCAGCACGCCATCAAGGAAGACAAGTCCTATCCCGAGGCTTACAACAATCTGGGCGCGCTCTATTATCACGACCGGCGGTTTGGCTCCGCGGTGAAGGAATACAAAAGGGCCATCAGCATTTCTGACCAGAACGCCAGCTTCCACAGCAATCTGGGTACGGCCTATTTCTCGCAGAAGGATTATGACCGCGCTTCGCAGGAGTATCAGCGCGCCATGCTGATCGATCCTGAGATCTTTGAAAGGTCGCCCTCCGGCGGCGTCTCGGTAAAACTGGTTACTTCCAACGATCTGGGGCACTTCCATTACGTGATGGCGCAGATGTACGGCAAACACGGAGACTCCGTCCATTGCCGCTACTACCTGAGCAAAGCCTATGAGGAAGGCTATCCCATCAACGGCGCGCTGCGGGACAATGAATTCGCCGGCCTCCGCAAGGATCCCAACTTCGTCACCTTCGTGCGCTCGCTCAAGGCGCATGGGAATGAGCAGTAGCAGGTTTCAGGTCCATCGCGGGGAAGGCAACTGGCTGGGCAACGGTCAGCGTAGCTGATAGCTGATGGAGCCTGTGCTGCAAGCTATCAGCGGTGGAAACAGGCCACAAAATAAATTGATCCACCGGTTTCCCTGCCAAGGCGCTTGCGCGCCGAACCGGTGGATCAGTTTTTGTTAGCTGCCAGGTACTGCAGCTACTCAGATTAGAAGCAGCAGCTCGGAAAAGGTTGCCAAATCGGGCTTGCTTTTAGCGCCATTGCAGCTTGACTTTGGCTGGTTCTGGTCGCAAAGTGTTGCTTCAGGAGGGACCTACCGGCGTATGCTCCGCGCAGGCAAAATCTGCGCAAAATGCCTGTTCCCGTTCTTGTTAGTGGCATCGGGTCAGGGAATTGCCGCGCAGTCTTCCTTGCCTCCTGTTCCTGCGCAGTCACAAGACATCAACAATCCAGTTACAGTCGATGTGGTCGCGACTGACAAACGAGGCATAAGAATCACCGACCTGAAGCCGGAAGAGATTCAGATCTCGGCCGACGGAGTGCATCTGCCCGCGGAGCTGTTCCGTCCATCCTCTTCGCCCCAAAGGGTTGCAGGCCCTGATGCCACGGCGCCGCAGATTTTTCGCAGCGTGCCGCCAGGCAGCTGTAGCAATCTTGTTCCTGCTCCGCTCTCGCAAACTGCTCCCCTCGTCATCGTGCTGGCGGACGTCCTCAATACTCCGGCAGACATGCGGGATCGATTGCGGAACACCTTCGCAGGCCTGCTGGATCAAATGGATTCCAATTCTCATGTCACGATCTATGGTTTGACCGGAAGCCTGCGCGTTCTTGAGGACTCCGCCGGAGACCCCAGCGTCCTGTCTGCCGCGATGCGGAGCGTGCAAAAGCGTTCAGCCGATTTTTCTACTGCCCGGACCGCGGATTCGGGCCGCGTTCTTCCACCGCCGGCTTCGTCCACTGAAAGTCCTACCGAGTTCCTTCAGACCGTTGAAGACTTCAAGACGTTTCAGACCTATCCCGATCTCGATGATCGAATCACCACCACCCTCTCCGCTTTGGGCGGGATCGCCCGGCAGTTCGAAAGAACACCCGGGCGCAAGGCCCTGATCTGGCTTACCGGCGACTACCCTTGCATATTCATTCCTCCTATTCTGGAACCCGGGCAGCAATGCGGCAGTCTCGAAGAAATGCGTGCCGAGGTTTTTCGCCGGCTTCAGCAGGCCCACATCGCCGTGTATCCGGTGACAACCCCGGTTCGTGAACGCAAAAGCAGTGAAGTAACCGATGCTGCCAACGCGTTTGGGCGCAGCCCCAGTCCAACGGTGGTGTTAGCGCCGCCTCCGCATGAACAGAACACCTTCAAACGGGACCTTGTTGTTAACAGCACCGTGGTGAAGACCATCGCCGAAGCAACCGGTGGCCGCGTTTTGGATACCGCTCACTTGCAAAAAGCGCTGGAGCTTGCCCGCAGTGATTGCAGGGATTATTTCCAGCTGGTTCTGCCTGCCACGGATCCCACGGCCGGCTACCACAAGCTGAATATCACCACCACGCGCCATGATGTCTCTCTGCTTTTTCCTCATGGACGCTATGGCGACCGGCCGGGCCCCGCGCCTCTTTGGACGCCCACCATCGCCAATGAGTTGGAGGACGCGCTCATCAATGATCGCCTGCAATCTGCCGGAGTGCCCATGATGGCCAGGAAACAACCCGGGGCCGCCGCGATTGAACTCTTCGTGGACGCCCGGGCGCTCACCTTCCTCGAGCAGGTAGATGGGCGCTATGCCATCAGCTTCGATCTCGCGGTGGCCGTCTTTTCCCCCAGCTATCGGCCGCTTGCCGCGAATATCGACCCAATGAAAAGGGTCTTTACCTCAGACAGGATGAACGCTGCCCGCAGCAACGGTTTGCTTCTCCATGCGTTCTATCCGGAGAATGAGCGCGCGCGGTATGTGCGCGTGCTGATTCGCGATTCCGGCAGCGGAAGAATCGGGACCGTTGACGTTCCCATCGAATGCAAAGCCTGCAACGTTCTCCACGCTGAAGCCCATCCGGAATAGTTCATTTGGTCAGCCAGCCATTCCTGGCGGCACGTTTCCAGCCCCGTTGCGTGTGTCCCGCGAAATATGTCACACTAGATAGATTTCCTGTCGTCAAAATTGCAGCTGGAGAGGTATCGGACAGGATTTGATGGGGCCAAATGGACTTTCGTCTAGCTAGTGATTACAAACCGAAGGGCGACCAGCCCAATGCCATTGAAGAGCTGAC
>DASTPO010000227.1:0-25061 GCA_035762225.1 Candidatus Angelobacter sp. | reverse complement strand
GCCATCACTCTGTCATGAAGCAATATGCGCACAGTCCCGCCATAACGCGGCAGTGATCCGCCAAACGCGCCCGCAGCCGCCAGCAGCAGGCTACTGATTACAGACAACTGTAAGAGTAAACGCTTCATACTTGCCGCTCGCTTGCGATTGCATCACTCCATTGACCACTTGATTGCTGTTGCTGGATGTCCATAAGCTCTCCACCGCTCCGGCCAGGTCCACAGGAACGCTCACTGGGAGAGCCTCGTGCCCCGCTATCTCCACGGCCTGAACGCTATCTGGACGAATCATATCCGTGGGTGCGCTGGTGAGCACCTGCCAGCCTGAGCCGCAGCTTGAATGCACCACGGCCAACGTGCTGCCCCAGCCATTGAATACCGCAGCGGGATTGGAGAGATCGTTCTGGTAGAGTCGTGCGCGGCCATCTGTGCCATCGAACAGCCACGTGCGCTGTTCGCCATTCTGCCACGCAGCTCCGGAGAAGAAGGGCGCCACCGACGCTCCAGCGCCCTGCCCTGCCAGCAGCCCGCTGAAGAAATTACGCCGCGGATTGAAGAACGAAATAAGTCCGGCATCAACCGGCCACGGATCATCGCTCTCCCGGCAGTCCAGCGACGGCGGAGAGATGGAGCCGGCGCAGCGCGTTCCCGGCATGAAAACACCAATCTGTCCTCCGTGAACCTCCAGCCGGCCTCGCAGGTTGCGCGGCCACGGATGAGGATGGAAAATTCCCAGTGTCTGTCTGGCGCGCCACTGCCCGGAATCGTTCACGTAGAGCGAGACCTGTCCTGGCTCCAGCACCATCAGGGTTTGATTGTCCTGGTAGAAATCCAGAATCTGTGTGTCCTGCTGCCACACAGGAGATTTTCTGATGGTGAGAGAAGGCGTTCGCGGTGGGGCCGTTCTTTGCTGGCGCGCGATACTCTTGATCACCGTCTGGCTGCTAGAGCCCTGCTTCACCGCAGCGATCCATACATAGCCCTGCCAACCCTCAGAAAACGTGATCTGTACTTCGGCCACGGCCTGCTCCGCCTTCACCAGCCGGACATTGGCGTTATGGAAGGCTGCGAACATGGCATTCTGCACCAGGTCCTGGCTGTCCGGAGGAAGAGAAGAGATGTTCTGAAAGCTCACGGCCACTGCTGAAGGCGATCCGCTGCGGGAGAGAATCTGCTGTACGAACTCGGCAGCCGCACCCGGCAATGGCGGCGCTTCCTGCTGCGCAGCAAGCAATGCCGGCATCAGGATAAAGAGGATCGCGCAAAATCGTAACGTGATTGCGGCTCTGAACATTTTGTCGACTGCGGAAAATCTGAGTCCAATTTGACTGGAAAAACCCACAAATGGCAATCAGGGAAAACTCCTTTGAACCTCTGACTGCACCTGCAAAGGGGGACCGAGAAAAATTGTTCTGCTATCTCTTTTACCCACTTTCTCAACCTTTCTTGCAGCAGGGGTACGGAGAAACGTTTTCCACCGGACCGGGCGCCTTGTCCCGGCGGAGACAAAGCGCCCGGTTGAATTCCCGGCAGAACCCCTGGTTATCTGTTTTTCCAGCTTCGATGACCAATTTGCGCTGCGGCAGCCGACTGCCCCGCCTGCTCTGAACCCTCTTCGTCCTCCGCCGCGTTCTGCGCGGCCTTGGCATTGTTCAGAGCCTCGGGCGTGAGGCCGCTCTTCATCACGTCGTTGAAGAAAATCTTCGCGTCGGACGGCACCATCATGATTTGCAATTTGTCTGACATCCGCTCGGCGACGATCTTGTTGATGAGCAGCGGATTGTCTCGGAGCACCGCGGCTTCTGACTTCAGGCGTTCCGCGTCGGCTTCAGCCACCTTGCGAATGCGTCCGGCTTCCGCGTCAGCCAGCAGGCCGCGGCGTTCCAGCTCCGCCTTGCTGTCAATCACCTTGGCCTGTGCCTGGGCCTCGGCGTTTTTCACCGTGGTTTCTTTCTGCGCTTCAGCCTCAAGACGCGATTGCTCAATCTGTTTCTGCTTCAGCGGCAGAGTGTATTTCATGGCGTCAGCTTCTGACTTGGCCTGTAGCACTCGGACTTCGCCCGCGCCCTGCGCCTGTTTCACCTGCTGAACCCGCGCCGCCTCAGCCTCCAGTTCCGCAATCTTCACTTGCTTTGCCTTCATCTCGGTCTCCACGCCCAGGCCTTCATTTTCCTGTTCTTTGAGCAGCAGCCCTTCCAGCCCCTTGGCATACTCAACCGGCAATTGCACGTCGCGCAGCATTACCTCTTTCACGATGATGCCGTCGGCGCTCAACCGCTGGGCGATGCGTTGAGCCGCCTTCTCTCGAATTTCCTCCCGGCGCGTAGCAAAGACTTCCCTCACCGTGTAATTGGGGGCCAGTTCGCGAAACACGCTGGAGACCACCGGGGGAACAATTTCCTTTTCCACGGGCTGGGGCAGGTTGGAGTGAATGAAGTCGAGACGGCGCGGATCAAGTTTGTAGCGCACCGTGATGGCCAATCCAATATTCAGACCTTCTTTTGACTGCACGCCAAACGCGTCAGGCTTGTTTCCCTTTTGCTTTTCAGCCTGCTCCTCGCTGACTGATTCCAGCCCGTCTCGAGACGAGGATGAGGTGGTCAATACCTGGTCGCGGATGTCATATAGTGCGACCGAATCAAGCAGGGGCACAATGAAATGCACGCCGGGATACAAAGTGCCGGGGCGCGTCCCTGCAGTCTGGCTCACTCTGATGCCGCCCATCCCGCTGGGCACCACCACTATGCCGGCAGCGAGAGTGAGCGGCAGCCAGGCCGCAGGAAACGCCCATTTGGCAGTAGTCCAGTTCAGTTGCGGTCTTTCCATAAGGACGCCATGGGTTGATGGCGCTTCCGTTGGAATCCCATCAGGCATGGGTACAGGCCCCGATGAGGGAGCTATATGGCGCAACCGGAGGTGATACTGGACAACCTTGTAAAGATTGCTGATAACGTTCACGGCGGCTGCGGCAAGCAGCCCCCAACCGGCAAGCAACAACAGGTATTTCAGCAACAACATTGAAATCTCTCCTTCAAATCCCAGAAACTCATTCGCCGCAATGCGGCAAATCTCTCCTACTGCTGCCCGGTTTCGACCGTGGCGGGCGTGGCCGATGCAATCTGCTCCTCACGATTACCCTGTGTCCTGGAGGCAGCTGTCGCCGGCGCAACGGACTGATCTGCGAACACACGCGCGACCATCTCATCGCGTTCGCGGCGGACGGTCACCGCGTCGCCAACTTTCACCAGCGTGTAAAGTTCTTCCACGTCCGACTTGCGCATGCGGAAGCAGCCGTGCGACACCGCTTTTCCCACCGAGCTTTGTACGTTGGTTCCGTGAATTCCGTAGCCTTTCAGGCTCAGTCCCATCCAACGCGTCCCCAGAGGATTGTCTTTTCCGGGAGGAACTTCCTGGTGCGCGTGGCGATAGACCGGGTCCTTGGCGTGATTAATGATGACGAAGTCTCCATCAGGACTTGGCGAATGGCTGGAGCCCACCGCGATGGGGTAAACCTTCAGCACCCGGCTGTCATCCATCACCGCCAGTTTGCGATCAACAATGCTGATCAGGATATGGCGCGTGGGAACAACCGGCGCGATCGGAAGGGCAGTTGCGATTTCCAAAGGCTGTACGGAGATGAGCCGAGCGCTGGTGGCCGCCGATTCCAGGCGTCGCTGTTGACGTTCAAGCGAGGCTGTTCTGGCAGCTGCCGCCAGATGGATACTGGTAAGCGCAATGGTTGAGGCCGCCAGGGCCATCGCTACCCTTGAAGTCCGGTTTGAGATCGCAACGAGCCGCCGCATGTTGTTTCTCCCTTTCGTGCTACGCGGAGAGAAACTGCAATAGGACACCCATCATTCAAGCCATTGAAAACATTTAAGTTAACGGATGCGACTCACGTGGCTACTGTGTCCCGCGCAAGACATTGTGTTTCAGTAGACACGGGGGACGGATGGATGAAGAAGTATCCGCTGCCAAGGGACACGAATAGAGGTTGCGGAATCAAAGCGCGGGGCTTTACAGGCGTATGGTCGGGGGATTCAGTATTTGAGGAATCGGAGAATCAGGTGAAGCAGAAAGGTGTGTTTCCAGGCTGAGGGTTTCGGAATCGCAGTAAAAATAGGAAAGGCTGTGACATTGGTTATGCTCTAGCCGCCGCCTCCTGCGAGGGAGCCAACAGCGTGGATGCATGTACCGTCACAGCCCTTGATGCGACCACTGCTTTCGCAGTTCCTGACCCCAACCTGCTCCTCGCAGAGCCTGTCGGTTTTTTCGGGTCCGGGTGTGCACCGAATTACTTCGCTGCACTTGGCCACTCAGTCTACTTCGGATCAGCCACTGTTTATTTTGACTAACCCTTTCGACCGTCGACATGTGTGATCCTACCGGAAGAGCATGAAAAGTCAACGCCCATGATTTGTGCAAACGAAGATTTTTTTTCGCGAGACGCGCGCTGTTAAAACGCTGTTAAAACGTGGGTGAAATGAAGGCTGATTCCGCAGGTACTCCTTTTCCACAACACTTTCCACAGAATCGGACAAACCTTGGGGCTTGTCCAAATGGATTCAATCGTGAAATGAATCTCTTGACGGCGCAACCTGATCTGCCTCATTGTGTCTCTTAGAGGGCAGATGTCAGATCTCATAGCCTACGTCGACGGCGGTTCCCACGGCAGTCCGGGACCGTCTGGCATTGGCGTTCTGATTGAGAAACCTGGTGGTGAAATGATCCGCATTGCCAAGTGGATTGGCCACCATGACAACAACGTGGCTGAATATGCCGCCCTGCTCGAAGCTTTGCAGCAGGCGCTGGACCTGAATGCCACTTCTCTGAGTGTCTATACCGATTCCGAGCTGGTGGTAAAGCAGATGACCGGCGAGTACTCCTGCCGCAGCCCTCGCCTCTATTCCCTGCACTGGATGTGCCGCAAACTGGCCCACACTTTGAAATTCTGCATTTCACACATTCCGCGCGAGCAGAACCAGGAAGCCAACCGCCTGGCGAACCATGCTGTGCGTTTCCGCTGCGAGCCGATTCTGAAGATGGAATAACCTGGCGGCTTTTCCGCGCAATCGTCAAAACATCAAAAAGGTTTTGCATCAGCGCCCGGGCGGGCCGCTGCGTTTACGCCTTGGTATGCTCGTAATACTTGCCGATAATCTGCCCGATCTCCACCGCTGCATCGGGGTCCAGATCGACAAATTCAAACCCGGCATACTGCTGGTCAGAAAAGCGGAGCCGCGCATTCACGCGCACACGGATATCCTCTGACGGCTCATGGATGGTGAAGCTGTAAATCTTGCTGTCTTCGCTGTAGGTCTTTTCCGGCTCCATCATGAAGCCGCCGCGCGCCAGTTGGCGCAGCACGCCGGTTTGCTGGCCTTTGCTGTCCAGCACCAGCACTTGTGCCTGGTGCGTAATGTCCACTCGCTCAAACCTGCGCCGTTCCTCTGGATTTTGCACTTCTGGCGTCGACCTCATTGGATCTGTTCCCCAAACGCAGTGACAGGATCGATGTCCACGGGCACATCTTTAACGTTCGCTAGCGCTGATTTTAACTCAGAAGGCATGGAATCATATTTTTTAAACCATTGCTCAGCGCGGTTCCTGTCCCCGGTGGCCTCGATTTCCAACAGCTCCTTGGCCAGGCTGGCAATCGCCGTCTGCATTTTTGTGAAATCAATTGCATACTTGCCTGTGCCCGCATCGCGGGTGATCGCTCCCTGCTCCACCAGGTAGTTGAATTCCATCATCTCGGCGCGGCCATGTGCCTCGGCAACGCCAAAACGGACGGTGCGGAAAATTCCCGCCACGTGCGAGGAATAAAATTCCGGGACTTTCTCTTTGGGAACAACGCCTTTATCCACCAGCCAGTTCAGGGCAAACAAGCCAACCATATCGGCCTTGGCTTCTTCCAGACCTCCATAGGTTGGGCCAATGGATTCCCGGATATCTGCCTGGCCCGCGCTGGTGCGAGCATAGGCCGGTCCCAGCCCATGGCAGATTTCATGCATGAGCACAACCGCAAGATAGCCGTCCATGCTGGCCATGGCAGCCTGATCCTCCCGCATTAGGAGCTTCCCGATCGGCAGTACCACGTAATTCACACGGGCATCCATGAAATTCTTGAAGAAGAGCTTCTTGGTGCCTTTTTCCTGATGGATGCGGGGATCGTTTGGCAGATTATCGGCGACTGCCTGGTAGCCGTGGCGCAAGTCGCCGGCACGGAATGGCGTGTCCATCACTTCCATGGGAGTGCTTTTTCCCTGCATGGACGGGCGGTCTTCGGGAGCCAGCGGCAACGCGTCCTGGATGTCGGGTACGTATTTTTTAAACGTGTCCAGGCCGGCGCTCTCCGCCTCATTGCGGATCATGACAGCCGCGCCATAGGACGTCTTCACTCCCAGCAGGTCGTCGAGATAGGTCTCGTAAGGCGCAAAAATGATGTCGTACTTGGGATTCTACAACTCCAGCCATGAGATGTCGATTTTGTAGTATTCGTCAGTCAGCAGCGCATCGGCGCGCAGGCGCAGGAAGTTGGCAAACGCCTTGTCCGGGCTGAGCGCGGCGGCTTCGCGCAGCGCCCTGGCCGCGCCGGTGAGCCACGGCTTGTACTCGATGTGATAGGGCACTGCAACCAGTTCAGCGCCCTGTCTCCTGATCACGGTAAACGGGCTGTAGATCTGTGCTCGTTTCTCCGGATGCCTGGCGACGTAGGCCTCAATCTCCTGCCGGGTCAAACCAGCTGGATAAAGGGCGCGGCCGGGAGGAAAGGGGTCGCTGCCGACAAAAGGCTTGTTGTTCTCCAGCAGGTCATAGCGGCTGCCGTTGATCATCAAAAAACGGCGGATCTTCTGGTTCATTACCTGATTGCAGCCCAATAAGCGCTTGTACAGATCCAGTCCCTTGGGATCGCTTTGACGCCAGTAAATGCTCTCCAGAAATTGCGAGGCCTCCACCAGCTTGTACACCATCTTGCGCTCGGCTTCGTTCAATCCGCTCACGCTGAACGGCATGGAAACCAGCTTGAACTTGTTGACCTGGCCGGCAATATCTTCATTGATGTTTTCTTTGAGCAGGCACTGGTCTGCCTTTTTTGGCGGAGGCGCTGCCCGGCGCCCCGCCTGGGCCAGGATGGTTCCGCAAACCGTCATCATAGATATAAGGAGCAAAAGCCAGCGTGCCGTTTTCATGGGTTGATTCTAACAAGATGGTGCGCCGGGCGTTTCCCGCCCGCCCAGAAAGCCCCTGAAAATTGATGGCATCCGGCTTCCATGCTCGCTGGCGGCTGGCGTGGTTAGAATTGTCAGACACATGGTCCCACAAAATCTGCTGATCGACTGTGACGACACCCTTTGGGAGAACAACATCTATTTTGAGCGCACGATTGCAGCTTTCATCGAGCGCTTGAACCACCAGCACCTGAGCCCGGAGGAAGTTCGGCTGTTCCTGAATAATGTCGAGCGGGAGACCATTCTTGAGCGCGGCTATGGCTCGCACAGCTTCGCACACTCCCTGGTCACCTGTTTTGAGCGGCTGGCGGAACGGCCAGTCACGCCTGAACTCCATGAGTTTATCTGGGGCTTCGCCCACCGGGTCTCTACCAGCGAACTCGAGATCATTGCCGGGGTGCCGGAAACTTTGGACTACCTCGATCGCCAGGGTCACCACTTGATTGTGATGACCAAAGGTAATTTCACTGAACAGGCCGGAAAGGTAGAGCGCTCAGGGTTGAAAGAGTACTTCACCGCCGTCGAGATCGTGGCCGAAAAGACCCCGGATGCCTATAAAGAGGTAGTGGCCAGATATGATTTCGCCCCGGATATCACCTGGATGGTCGGCAACAGCCCCAAATCAGACATTAATCCAGCCATGGCAGCGGGCATCAACGCGGTGTTTGTGCCGCATGACAACACATGGATCCTGGAGCACGAAACGG
Source organism: Candidatus Angelobacter sp. (assembly GCA_035762225.1). Classification (GTDB taxonomy): domain Bacteria; phylum Acidobacteriota; class Terriglobia; order Terriglobales; family Acidobacteriaceae; genus Angelobacter. Next base: position 17,123 of record DASTPO010000227.1, on the reverse strand, counting down.
TAAACACGGCCCCCAGGGGAGTACGGCTGGTGCAGGTGGAGAAATTCGCCGACCTTCAGCGAACCTTCTAAGAGCTGCCAATATTAGGTATTGTTCAAACAAATCCAACCTGAAAACTCTTTCATGTTAACCATCGCGATACTTCAGTCTTTCTTAGAACGAACTAAGCTGGTACCCTCAAGGTGCTCTGGAGTTGCGCCGCTCCAACATTGGCCGACTCTTTCTTTACAAGCAGGCCGCCACTGCTCGCCTCCCAGGTCCTGGCCGAACTGGGGCCCGTGCTTACGGGTGAGCGAGACCTTTCCCAGACCGCCTCGGGCGCTCTGGAACTTGTAATGGCAGCTGTCCGCGCCGGTTCCGGCGCGCTCTTCCGCTTCCAGGAAAAACCAGCCATGCTGGCCTCCATCGCCGCTTCTGGTTTTGTGGTTTTTCCCCAGACCGCCGTCTTTCCCCTGCTGTCCAAACATGTGCATGCTCTAACCAATACGCCCGGGCCGCAACGGATTTCGCGGGAGCGTTGTGACACCTTCCTAAGCTCCACCGGCAACATATCCAGCGTGTGGTTTCGCTGTGTTGCGCCGCTGCGTGTGCGCGGCCGGCTGATCGGAGCACTGTTGCTGGGCGAGAGAGAAGAAGGCGCGGAATACACCCCGGAGATCCTGAAGCAGATCGGCGATCTGGCTCCGTTTATCGGGCTGGCCATTTACAACCACCAGCTCATGATGTCGCTGGAAGAACGCACTTCAGAAAATCTTAAGCTCATCGCCTCGGTGCATTCCTTCTGGGATGACGCGCTGGCCGCATTTGCCGCCACCATCGACGTGAAGTCCGTGCAGATGCATGGGCATTCATTGCGCGTTGGCCGCTACGCCGCAGCGATGGCGGAAGGGTTGGGTATGCCCGCGCCCGAGGTCAGCGAGATGCGCGCCGCCGGATACCTCCACAATATCGGCATGGTCACCGTCGATAAGCACCTTCTTAGCAAGCCCAGCGCATTGGAACCCGGTGAATTTCAGGAGATGGCCGACCACACCGTACAGGGTCATCGCATCGTCTCTACCGTGCAGTTCCCCTGGCCCAAGATTCCCGAGGTCGTGCGCTCGCACCATGAACGCGCCGACGGCTCCGGCTATCCCGACCGCCTGCACAATGACGAGGTATCAACGCCGGTAAAGATCGTGGCCGTGGCCGACACCTTTGATGCCATGCTCAGCGAGCGGCCGTACCGCAAAAAGCTGTCGCTGGGCGAGGCCGCCGCGCAATTGAGCTGGCTAGCGCCGGCCAAGCTGGATGGCGAAGTCGTGCATTCATTGCTGGTGCAGCTGCGCCGCGATGCCGTGACCCACGTTTCACCGCCGCGGCCATGGTCATCGCCGGATAAATCGCGCAAGATGTTTCTCGATCCCAGCGTGCCGTGCAATATCTCGCCCACCGACATCGATCACATGGTCTCCGAACTGAACCGGCGCATCCATCGTGGCCGCGTCACCCTCTCGTAATCTGGTTTTATCCACAACTTTCCCGTAGCGTTGGGTTAATACCAAGGGTAAAAATAGATTCCATCTATCGTTTCTGGAGCGTGTATGCCCGCTGCCCGTAAGCTATTGATTTTGCTGGGCCTCGTCTTGCTCGCCTCGACCGCCTTCCTGCTAGCCGCAGACAGGAAATCCAAACTGAAAGCCGCGGAGGCCGCTGTTTCCGCGCCCATGGACGATGATAAGAAGATCGTTCATGCGCTGAACCGTTTTACCTTCGGCATCCAGCCCGGCGACGTTGAGCGGGTCCGCGCCATGGGTCTGGACAAATGGTTCGATCAGCAGCTCCATCCGGAAAAGATTGACGACAGCGCTGTGGAATCCCGGCTTACGCCGTTCCGCACCTTGAAGATGAGTACCCGGGAGATGGTCGAGAACTTCCCGCCGCCCCAGGTGCTGAAAGCAATTGAGAACGGGCGCATGTCCATGCCCTCCGATCCCGGTAAGCGGGCTGTTTACGAATCCCGCATGGCTGCGTACCAGCAGCGCCAGCAGAACAAGGAAGACAAAGCCAGCGCGACCGGAACCAATGCCGCTGACCAGACCGCTGCCACAGCCTCCGCAATTGATGCCCCCGAAATGCCCGCTGACATGAAGCAACAGTCCAGTGAGGCTTCGCTGACGCCGGAACAAAAAAAGCAGCGCCAAAAGCAGCGCGAAGACGCCATGTATGCCGACCTGAACGGCGACCAGCTTTTGCAACTGGCTCCTGACGAGCGTTACAAAGCGATCCTGAAGATGTCCGCCGAAGATCGGCTTGACCTGGCTCGTACTTACAAAGGGCCCAAGGCCATGCAACTGGTGGATGACATGAAGCCGGAGCAGCGCGAGACCATTGAAGCCATTGTGCAACCGCAGGCCGTGGTAGGCGGCGAGCTATCCGAAGCCAAGCTCCTTCGCGCGATCTATAGCGACCGGCAGCTGGAAGAAGTGATGGCGGATTTCTGGTTCAACCACTTCAACGTCTTCATCGGCAAAGGCCCAGACCGTTACATGATCAACGCGTACGAGCGTGACGTCATCCGTCCGCACGCCCTGGGAAAATTCAAAGACCTGCTTGCCGCTACGGCCAAAAGTCCGGCCATGCTTTTCTATCTCGACAACTGGCAGAGCGTGGGCCCGAAATCTGAACTGGCGCTTTACGGTCCGCAGCGGCGTATGGCTCGCCGTGGGCGCTTTGCGCCTTTTCCGCGGCCACAGCAAGCCAACAAGAACCGCCCCAGCGGCTTGAATGAGAACTATGCCCGCGAAATCATGGAGCTTCATACGCTCGGAGTGGATGGCGGCTACACCCAGAAAGACGTGACTGAACTGGCCAAGGTCCTGACCGGTTGGAGCATCGAGCAGCCGCAACTTGGCGGCAGCTTCCACTTCAACGAGCGCGCGCACGAACCGGGGACAAAATATGTTCTTGGACGGAAGATCGGCGAGCATGGCGAGAAGGAAGGCGAGGAGATGCTGGATGTGCTGGCGCATCACCCTTCCACGGCGAAATTCATCTCGCGCAAGCTGGCCATGCGCTTTGTCTCTGATAATCCACCGCAGGCGCTGGTGGACCGCATGGCGGAAACCTTTGAGAAAAAAGACGGCGACATTCGTGAGGTGCTCCGCGCCATGTTCCATTCGCCTGAATTCTGGGCCGCCGACGCCTATCGCGCCAAGATGAAGACGCCGCTTGAATTTGTAGCGTCTGCCGCGCGGGCCTCCGGCGCTGATATACAGAATGCCCTGCCGCTGGTGGCCACTCTGAATCGCATGGGGATGCCGCTGTATGGCATGCAGCCCCCAACGGGCTATTCGATGAAGGCTGACGCATGGGTAAATTCCTCCGCTCTGCTGAATCGGATGAACTTCGCGCTGCAACTGGGGTCGGGAAAGCTTCCTGGTACTTCGCTTGATCCGCAGGTGCTGTTGCAAGGTTCAACTCCCGCGGACGCCGATGCAGCGCTTGCCGCGCTGGAGAAGCGCATCCTTGCCGGCGATGTCTCCGCACAAACCCACGCCGTGATGCAGAGGCAGTTGAGCGATCCACAGATTTCGCAACGTCGGCTGGACGACCCGAACAACAAGCCCAATTACGGCGCAATTGCAGGGTTAATCATGGGCTCGCCGGAATTTCAACGAAGGTAGAGAATATCGGGCTATCCGACTCGCTTTTGAGGAGCACCGCATGTCGATTACACGCAGAGTTTTCCTGAAGAACGGAACGCTGGCAATTGTGGGAACCAGCGCCATCCCCAGCTTTTTGACGCGCGCGGTTTACGCCGCGGAAACCGCTGCTCCCGGCAAGAAGCGGCTGGTCGTCCTCTTCCAGCGCGGCGCCGCGGATGGTCTCAACATCGTGGTTCCGCATGGCGAAGCCGCGTATTACAGCATGCGCCCGAGTATTGCCATTCCCCGCCCAAGCAGCGGACAGGAGAGCGTGATTGATCTGGACGGATTTTTTGGGCTGCACCCTTCCATGTCAGCGTTCAAGCCGCTCTGGGACCAGAAACACCTGGCTATCGTGCACGCCGCAGGCTCGCCGGACAATACGCGCTCGCACTTCGATGCCCAGGACTATATGGAATCGGGCACGCCGGGAGTGAAGTCGACCGAAGATGGCTGGTTGAACCGGGCCATCGCCGGCGTGAAAGAGCCGGACGCATCTCCATTCCGCGCCGTGGCAATGGGCGGAGCGCTGCCTCGGACTCTTGCGGGCTCAGTCCCGGCTGTTGCCATGGGAGACATTCGCGGTTTTGCCGTTGGCGGACGCGGCCCCAAGCCCACCATCGCCAGCAACACGTTTGAAGCCATGTATGAACAGTCGGTTGATACGGTCCTGCACGGCACGGGCAACGAGACTTTTGAAGCCGTCAAGATGCTGCGGGCCGCTGATCCGGAAAAGTACGCGCCCGCGGTTGGAGCCAACTATCCGCGCGGCCGCTTTGGCGACAGCCTGCGCCAGGTTGCGCAACTGGTGAAAGCGAACCTGGGTGTTGAAGTGGCTTTCGCCGATATCGGCGGCTGGGACCACCACGTGAACGAAGGCAGCGTGCAGGGCCAGATTGCCAATCTCACGCGGGAGTTTTCCCAGTCGATTGCCGCATTCTGGACCGACCTGGGCGATCTGGCCGCTGACACGGTCATTGTCAGCATGTCTGAATTTGGCCGCACGGCGCGCGAAAACGGCAATCGCGGCACCGACCACGGCCATGCCAACGTCATGTTCGTTCTCGGCGGCCCCGTGAAAGGCGGCAGGATGTACGGCCGCTGGCCCGGATTGCAGCCGGAACAGCTTTATGAAGGCCGCGATCTGGCCGTGACCACGGACTTCCGCCAGGTCCTGAGCGAAGCCGTCGCCAATCATCTGGGCAATAAACAGCTCACCGGCGTGTTCCCCGGCTTTGACAAGAACTCACCCAGGGACTTCCTGAAGTATCTGGGCTAGTCGCTTATAACTTGCACCCTGCAGGAGAGGCGCAGCGCCGTCTGTTGACGCGCTGCGTTTTTCTCTGGCTTTCAGAAAAATACAAACACCACGTGCTAACCTATTAGCACATCTGCCAGTCTGATAACCCAGGTTTGCATGCGCCGAAGATTTTTCTTTAGAGAGAAAGCCATGAACGTTGCCGACTGGACAGAAACTCTTCTCAAAGACCTGCGTTACGCCACCCGGCAGTTTGCGCGCAATCCTGTATTCACGCTGGTCGCGGTGGCATCTCTGGCGATCGGAATCGGCGCCAATACTGCAATCTTCAGCGTGATGAACGCAGCCATGCTCAAGTCTCTGCCGGTGCGCGATCCACAGAATCTGGTCATGCTCACCGATCCGAACCAGTCCGGTGTCAGTTCAGGGCTCAGCAACGGCGACCGGGGCCTGCTGACCTATGCCGAGTTCACGCAAATACGCGATCATTCCGCAACGCTGGCCTCACTGTGTGCGGCCCAGGCGCAGATGAATCGCTGGCAGGTGCGGATCGGCGGCGGCACGCAGGAAGAAGCGGGCGCCAAACTGGTCTCAGAAGAATATTTTGCCGTGCTTGGAGTTGAGCCTGCGATCGGCCGCTTCTTTTCCGCGGACGATGCAAAAGGGCCGGGACAAGACCCTTATGCGATCATCAGCTATGACTACTGGCAAAAGCGTTTTGGCGGGAACGTGTCGGTATTGGGAACCCCAATCAAAGTACTGAACACGACGCTTACCGTGATCGGCGTGGCAGCGCCGGGCTTCACCGGAGAAAGCGTGGCAGAGCGGCCGGATTTCTGGATGCCCATGATGATGCAAATGGCGGTGATGCCGGGCCGCGACTGGCTGCATGAAGACCTGAACAAGAACCTGGAGAAAGTAATGTGGCTGCAGGTCTTTGGCCGTCTCAAGCCTGGAGTTACCCGCGCCCGGGCCCAGTCGGAGATGGATGTGCTCTTCCGCGGCATTATCGAAAACGGGTATCCAGCCACACTCGACGCTGCCACCCGAAAAGAGGCGCTCGATCAGCAGATCAAGCTGCACGACGCACGGACCGGCGCATTTGGGGGCCGCAATGATTTTGCCCAGCAATTGCTGGTCTTGCTTGGCGCATCGGTGGTGGTCCTGTTGATTGCATGCATCAACGTCGCCAACCTGCTTCTGGCCCGGGCTGCAGCCCGAACCAAAGAGGTCGGAGTGCGGCTTTCGATTGGCGCATCAAGAGTTCGCCTGTTCCGCCAATTTCTTACCGAAAGCCTGGTGCTCTCAGCCCTGGGCGGGATTGCCGGGCTGGCTCTTGCATGGGCCGCCTCCAGGGGATTGGTGTTGCTCCTATCCGAGCGCCGGGGCGCATTTGGACTTGCTCCCAGCCTGGACTGGAGGGTATTGGCATTCACCGCGGGCATAACTCTTCTCACGGGGATCATCTTTGGGCTGGTCCCCGCGGTCCGAGGGACGCGGGTCAATTTGAACGATACCCTGCGTGACAGCGGCCGGGTCACGGCCTCCGGTGGGCGATTGAATCTCGCCAAAAGCCTGGTGATAGCGCAGGTTGCTCTCTCGCTCCTGCTGGTCGCCGGCGCCGGTCTGTTCCTGCGTACGCTGTGGAACCTTCAATCTGTGGGCCTGGGATATGCCAGAGAACACCTGTTGACGGTGAGCACAGATGGCCTGACAGCCGGCTATGACAACCCACGCCTACCGGGGCTGTGGCGCGAACTTACAGAGCGGCTGCGGGCGCTGCCCGGAGTACAGGGTGCAACCTACTCGTCCAATGGACTGTTCGGCGGTTCCGAATCTGCCGACGAGATCGATGTAGAGGGCTTCACTCCCAGGCAGGACAACGAAACCTTTTCCCGCTTTGACCGGATTGGACCACAATACTTCTCCACCATCGGCATTCCCCTGGTGCTCGGCAGAGAGCTGACTTTTAGCGACACGATCACTTCGCCCCACGTCTGCGTCATCAATGAAGCCTTTGCCAAGCTCTTCTTTGCCGGACGCAATCCGCTAGGACGCCATATCACGGAAAAGTTCGGCAACCAGAAAAATGTGATGGAGGTTGTGGGCGTGGCCAAGAACGTCCGCGACCACAACCTGCGCGGTGACGTGCCACCGCGTTTCTATGTCGCGGGCGATCAGTCCATGGAGGGCCCTAATCGTTTTGCAAGTTTTGAGATACGCACCGCCGGCGACCCGGAACAGATGGCCGGTGCCGTGCGTAAAGCCATCCTGTCCGTCAACCAGGACCTGCCCGTGCGCAACGCGCGGCCGCTGGTGGCGTCGATCGACCTTGCTAACGCACAACCGCGCATGGTGGCGCGCCTCTGTTCCATCTTTGGCATCATGGCGTTGCTGCTTGCAGCCACAGGACTGTACGGCGTGCTCTCGTATGGGGTGGCGCAGCGCACCAACGAGATTGGCATTCGCATGGCGCTGGGCGCAGGCCGAGGCCGGGTAATCCAGATGATTCTGCGAGAAACCGGGGTGATGATCGCCATCGGCGTGGTTGCCGGCGTGATTTTCACTGCCGTCGGCGTACGGCTGGTCAAATCAAATCTTTACGGTTTGGGGGCGCTTGATCCGGCGGCGGTAACCGCGGCAGTGGCGATTCTGGCCATCGTCGCGCTGATCGCGGGTTACATTCCCGCAGCGCGGGCGGCGCGGGTGAACCCAACGCAGGCATTGCGACACGAGTAACCGTCACCCAAAAATCGGTCTATTCGTAGGCCAGCGCGTCGATAGGGTCTTTTTGTGCCGCCTTGAATGCAGGATAGATCGCGCCGAGCATGGCGCCGCCAATGGCGATGAGCGCCGCGTAAATCGCCCACTTGAGCGTGATCGGCATCATGCGCAAGGTTGGAATCTGGTGGACGAGGCCGGCGCGTCCGACCATGCTGATCACATAGCCGACTACAATTCCCGCAACCGCCAGCAAGAGCGTTTCCCTGAGAATCACGCGCACGACGTAGGATTTGGAGGCGCCCAGGGACTTGAGAATGCCGATCTCCCGGGTGCGCTCCATTACCGCGGTGTACATGGACTGGAAAATCACGATGAAGCCGATGACCACCGCGATCCCAATCACCACCTTGATGAACATGTTGAGGCCGGGAATCTTGTCCGCCGAAGTGGCCGCCAGCCACTGGCTGGTGGAGAGAATGTTGTAACTCTCCATGCCGGGGACGGTTTTCAGTTGCGCCACCACAGCATCGGCATTGATGGGATCATCCAGCTTCACGTAAAACATTGATGCCTTGTTCTGGGCGCCAATCAATTCCTGCATGGTCGTGATAGGAATGAAACGGCGAGCGCCGCGTCCATGCGGGGTAATCCCGCAGACGTGAAACGTGTGGTTCAGCACCTTTACCTGGTCGCCAACGTGAACTTTATTGCCGGAAGCGAAAAGATCATCGACGATCATGTCATCGGCGCCCTGAAACGGCCCGCCTTCCATATATCGCATGGGGCCGCCAACGGCCTGAAATGACTCCAGATCGATGCCGTAGATAATTTCGATGTTCGTGGTTGAGGTGACCTGCAGGACTACCGGCGATACAGCCGCCACGTGCGGTTGCTTGCGTAAAACATCGGCCACTTTGCTCGGGACCGGAGCGCCCCCAAAGGCTGCCAGGTTCGACGATCCTGGAGGCCGGACCGTGAGGTCCGCTCCAATACCAACCTGCCGCGCCCGGTTGTCTTCCAGAATTCCCAGAGCCAGCCCCACGATCAGGAGGATCAGGGTAACTTCCACCGCAACCGCAAAAATACTGATAATCGAGCGAATTGGGCGGTGGACCAGGTTGGCCACAATCATCTTGTTCATAGAGTCATTCCAATCAACATGTATGGGAGCACGGCGCTAATGTTTCTTGTTCTCCGCGGGTGTTGGAGCTACCAGAGCTGAAGACTGCGTGTCCACGTTGATCAACTGGGATCCGGCCGGCTGCGTCAGCACAAATTGCTCATCCGTGAGCGGGATATTCATATCCAGCTTCACCATGGAGAGCGTAATTCCGTAACCTTCAATGGGGCGCTGAATGGAGACTATGCCGGGAAACTGGATGCCGTTGTAGTCGGAAAAGTTCTCGTAGTGCGCCAGCGTTGCCATCTGTCCCTGGCGATTATAGAGGTCCTGCTCATGGGGCAGAAGGTCAGTGCGGCTGAAGATGATCCTGCGCGAAAGATAATAACCGTTGTCGTCCTTGTCGATGACCAACAGAGCGTAAGCAGCCTGCTCCACATCCTTATGGCTCTTCTGGTCTTTTACGATCTCGGTGGTATTTTCCAGCACCGCGATTTCTTTTTCCGGATTGATGGGCTTCAGCAGCAACGCATCGGCAATGTGCTGCGGCCTTATGTTGTCGATCGCGCGGTTGGAAGGCTTCGGCGGCTGCCGGTCAGAGCCCACGTAAAATTTGTTCTTGGGCGGGATGGCCAGTTCAAACGTCTGGCCGTCGCTGACCATGTCAAACATGTGCGTGTGCACCACCGGCACCAGGCCAATCATGCGCAACATGTCAGGCTTGCGCGCCAGGATCCAGCCCGCGACCTGCGGATTATCCACGATCTTGTCCTTTTTCTGGACCAGCATGGAGCTGTCGATATCCACCGTGGCTTTGAAAGTCTTGAGCTTGTCCGCGTTAGCGTTGATGCTCTGGACCAGCTGGTCTACCGTGGCTTCCTTGAGCGTGGCAGTGCTGCTGCGCATCTTGATCGGGTGCGAGGAACGGAAGCCGCAGCCGTTGATCGCCAGTACCGTCAAAAACGCCAGGATGAAAATGAAAGCTGTTTTACGCCAATGAAAAGACATCAGTTAGTTCGTATGCTCACTCATTTGGATGCAGTATTAAGTATATAGAAGGCGGACGATCTGTGGCGGCGGCAAGCCACGGCAGGATATGACAATTTGCGGCACTTTCCGTGCCCTCGAGCCTAGCGGTTGGAGGCCTGAACAGCGCGGCGATAGGCTTTCACGTTGGCGACGTGCTCGGAGTCTGTCCGGGCAAAACGGTGGTGCCCCTGATTGTCGCTCACAAAGAACAAATAGTCGGTTTGCGCGGGATGCATGGCTGCGTTCAACGATGCTTTTCCGGGATTGCTGATCGGCCCGGGCGGCAGACCCGCGGTCCGATAGGTATTGTAAGGCGACTGAAAATGCAGGTCAGACTGATGAATCACCCCGCTATACCGGTTGTTCAGAAGGGCAGCATAAATCACCGAGGGATCGGTGGCCAGGACCATGTTTTTCTGCAGCCGGTTGTAAAACACGCTGGCGACTTCCGGACGCTCCTCGGCTGCCCCAGTTTCCTTCTCCACGATGCTGGCCATGGTCACTACCTGATGAACGTTCTCGTTTAAGCCCATCTCTTTGGCAGCCTGGCGAAAACGGCGCACCATCACCGCAGCCATGTCATGCAGAGATTGGGTCCGGGTGAAATGGTATGTGTCCGGAAACAGATAACCTTCAAGGCTTGGGGCTTGAGGATCAAGATCGTGAATTAATGCGGTATCGCTGTGCGCGATTTTCAGAAAATCGTCGCGCTTGCCCAGCCCGGCTTCTTCAATCGCCCCGGCGATATCGAACATGTTGAAGCCTTCCGGCACCACCAGGGTGTGGAAGTAAATGTCGCCGTGAACGATGCGGTCATAGACTTCGCTCAGCGTTGTGCGATGGTCAAATGCATATTCTCCGGCCTTAAGCGGTTTGCGCCCATGGAAATAGTGCCAGGCCAGGAATGCATATTCACTGCGAATGATCCCTGCCCGGGATAGCTCGGCGGCAATGTGATGCGCGGATGAACCTGACTTCAGCTGCACCAGCTTCTCCTGCGTCGGGCCGGCCGGAAGCAAGAGCCCGCAGGCGAGCCAGGCCGCAGCCACAATCACCAAAATCACGATCGATCGAAAAAGAAATTTCACCATGGACGAGTCTGCCACCGTCATTCTAACGGCGAACCAGCGATCCAAGGCCCATGAACCTGCTTAGGGACCTGTCACGAATGGTCAATGAACTGCCGGTATGGCCTCAAGAAATTGGAGGTGAATCAGCGGAGGCGAGTTGCAAGAACGGCGTGTCTTCAGAGCTCCAGATGCAGCCTGAGGCCAGGCACAATCACCGGCCCGCGGTCCCGGTTGTAGCCGGGATGCACGGCCCATTGCAAGTCAGTTGAAACCGAAACGCCTCGCCACAGATGCGCCGTGTAATACCCTTCCAGAATGTTCTCCCTGCCGTAGGTCAGGCGTCCATCGCCCAGCAAGAAGCCGTTGCCGCCGAGTTGCAAATAAAGCTGGTGGACCCGCGAAATCCCGTTCGATATGAACGCCAGGCCGGCTCGGTCGACGGGGCGATGCCATCTCTCCATACGGGAATCAGCGCCGAATTCAACCGCCTGGTCAACTTCAGTGTAGGCAAAGCTTTCGTTCTGGCCTTCATTCCAGCCCAGCCGTGCAAAGGCGCGCCAGGTGCTGGTAAGTTCCTGTTCAACGTTCAGGCCAAGTCCGTACTTGATCCGGCCCTGCCTGCGGTGGGCCTCAATGTCGGGTCGAGCATCGATTCCAGCCAAAAAGGCCCGGATCGCTTCTCTGTAGCTGCCCATGTTGGCGTGGTTGACGAAGGCAAGCAGACGCGCGACCGTGTGGCGTTTGGCCAGAAGCTCGGGCCTGGCTTCCAATTCAACGTTTTCCGCACGCGCGCGCCGAAGGGAGAAATCAAGATCGGGCCCATTGGCGACCTTGGGCATCAGCGCTTCTGCAAAGCGGACGCCCCAATCGCGGTCCTGATATTCAGCCATGGCGGCAAAGGTATAGCCGCGCGTATCGGCGGCATAGTCATAGGCGCCGTCATTCACCGCTGTCCAGTTCAGAAACTGGAGATGGCTGTCACTGCCTACCGAGTTCGCGTCAAAGTAGTCCGCCAGGCTCATCTTGCCCGCCCGCAGTTCCAAACGACGGACGGGCAGCTTTGCCAGGATTGACGTTGGAGTCCGCTCCGTGTCCTGGTCCTTATCACTGAGGGCAAAAACCTGATGAAGCATGGCCCGGGCGACATATGGTTTGGAGCCGAGCGTCGGGTTTCTGACCACATCTACGTTGGTAAAGCCGGCCAGTCCCAGCGCGTCGCTGATGCCGCGGCCACCCGCGCTTTCCAGATCGAAGACGGCCTCAGTGTGCTTGCCGATCTGGTAGCCGGTGTAGAGGGTCAGAACCCGCGAGGTCGCGTGTTCCCCTTGTGCCGACAGGCTGTTCGGGCCGGAATAGAGCGCATGAAAATCAGGGTGCGCCTGAAAGACGATGTTGATCTGCCCAGAAATCCACCATGGGGCAGTGGCGGAATGCGGGAATATCGTGGTGGTTGAGGTTTCCGCAGGTTGTTCCTGGGAATCCTCCTGCGGCCAGCACTGTGATGGCAGGCAAAGCGCCACCAGGATGGCGCAAAGCAGCCAGTATGACGAGGATGTGGCTCTGGTCCGCAATTCTCGAATCTAGCAGACAATTTCTATCCCGGGCATAAAGAATCAGTTAAAGACCACGGGACTGCATAAAGCTCTGCAGAATAAGCACGGCAGCCATCCGGTCCACGGCCTGGGTGCGCCTTTTCAGGCTGACCTCATTTTCGCGCAACAGGCGATTGGCCTCAGCGGAGGTAAGTCTCTCATCCCACAAATGGACCGGTAGCTGAAAACGCTGCCGCAACTCTTCCGCGAACTCTGCAACTTTTTGCGACTGCGCGCCTTCCTGTCCGCTCATGCGTAGCGGGTTTCCCAGAACGATCTCGCGCACCTGGTACTCGCGGATGGTCCGCTCCAGCCGGCCAAAATCCGCGCGCTTGTTCTTCCGCTCCAGCGTGTCCAGCCCCTGGGCGGTAATACCCAGCGGGTCGGTCACAGCCAGGCCCATGCGCCGGCTGCCGTAATCGATGGCCAGAATGCGTCCGGAAACTTCCACGCGGCGATTATACGGGTAGCTGCATCTTACCTTTATAGAATGGCTACCGACCGCATCGTCCCTCTTACCCCGGAACAGCTCAAGCCGGGAGAAGCTCCCGACACTGAACTGGCCGAAAAAGAGGTCCAGGACAAGGAACAGCGCAAGCTCAACGCGGCAGTCCGCGCGGGCGCGATCGCGCAAGTCATTGTGGGCGCAACCGTCATCCTGGTGATTTGTTACGTCGCCAAACTGGTGCTGGTGACCCTGCTGGTTTCGATCCTGATAGCGTTCATTCTGGAGCCGGTTGTCAGCCTGATGGAAAGGGTGCGTCTGCCCCGGGCCGTAGGCGCTTTTCTGGCAGTGATGTTGCTAATGGGTGCGACGTACGGAGCCAGCTATCTCTTCTATAATCGCGCTCTGAGCTTCGCCCACGACCTTCCGAAATACTCTGACAAGATCCGCGGCATGCTTTCCCATGTTCGGCAGCAAACCAACGAGCTGGAAAAAACCACCGAGCAGGTCCTGCCACAAGAGCAGAAGAACGGGAAGAAACCAATGCCGGTGACAGTGGAGAACGGTGCCGGATCAGGCATGGTGTCACAAAACCTGGGCGCGGTGGCGGAGATCGTTCTCACCATGGTCTTCATCCCATTCCTGGTTTACTTCATGCTCAGCTGGCAGGAGCACGCCCGGACGAAATCTGTGCAGTTGTTTCCCGCGGAGCACCGCAGCACAGCCTACGTCGCCCTGGGACACATGTCGTTGATGATGAAGAGCTTCATCTCCGGCAATTTCACCATTGGCCTGTTCATGAGCATATGCAGCCTGGTTGTATTTGGATTCCTTGGCGTGCCGTACTTCTATTTTGTGGCGTTCATCAGCGGCTACCTGAGCCTGATGCCCTATCTCGGAATCGTTTTGGCAATTCTCCCGCCGGTGGCCGTAAGCCTGGGCACCCTGAATGACACCCGCCTGCTCATGGTGGCAGGAACCGTGCTGGTCTTGCACCTGGTCGCCATGAATGTTCTTTATCCCAAGGTGTTGGGCAAAAACCTGCAATTGAATCCGCTGGCGGTGACCATCTCACTGCTGATCTGGGGTTTCATCTGGGGAGCGATGGGCCTGATCCTGGCGATTCCCATTACCGCTGCGGCAAAGATCATTTGCGATCATGTGAATTCGTTGCGGCCGCTTGGGGACTGGATGGGAGAATGAATGGAATGGAACCTCGGATGATCGGCTGATCCAAGCTTTCCTCCACTGCTGAATATTACTGCTCCTTGCCTATTGCCGCTTCCGCCTTCGTTCGGCAGCGCTCCAGCGTCTCCTGCATCTGCTGGTGCAACGCGGACATTTGCTCATCGGTTGCGTCGGTAGGAACGTGAATCGGGCCGCTGCCATACACCACGGCGCGCGAAAATGGCTTAGGGATAATCATCAAATCCCAGGAACGCAAGACCCATGCGCGTTCCACCGCGATATAGAAGCATGAGATTGGAACGCCGGTCTTTTTGGCCAGCAGGACCGGCCCTGGTTTGGCGATATATCTCGGTCCCCGCGGGCCGTCGATCGTGAATACGGCCGAATGTCCCTGCTCCAACTGCTGGCGCATGCCAAAAAGCGCTCCCACGGCGCCCCGGGAACTTGATCCACGCACAGCGGCGAAGCCCAGTTTGTGAATGATGCGGGCAATGTATTCACCGTCAAAGCTGCGGCTGGTCATCACGGCATAGCCCAGGTTGCGAAAGCGGTAGGCTGCGGGAATCACCGCCCGGTGCCAGAAACACCAGATTGCCAGCGGCGCTGCTCCTTGCTCATCGCCAACACAGTCCGGTTCGCGAATCAAGGTGTAACGCAACGTTGCGCCGACCGTGCGAATGAAAAGATATCCAGCCCAGGTGATGAAGAAGAGCTTAACGCGATCACGCCAAGAGAAAACGCGCTCAGATGGCGCGCTCTCGCTCTTGATTTCGGCCTGGGCTGCGTCGCTCACATTTTGATTGTATAAGGCCTCGCTCGGTCACCAGCGGACACAGTGGGGCCCTCGGCCGGCGAAGGCCAAACCCCCTAGGTCAGTAGCCGTGGTTGCGACAAGGCAAATTGCGCCCAGTCTTAGGCGTACTTGATCCACTTCATAATTTCCGGCAAGTTCGGCTTCTTGCCGTACATCAGGATACCCACGCGATAGATCCGCCCACAGAGCCACACCATGCCGTAGATCGTGGCCACCATTAGACCAATGGAAAGCGCGATCTGCCATGTTGGAGTCTGGCCTCCCTGCATGGCAATCCGGCTGAACATCACCAGCGGCGCGGTGAAGGGAAACAGCGAGCCAAACAAAGCAATGTTCGAGTTTGGATTCTGGAAGATATTGACGATGAAGATCACGGAAAGGATCATCGGCATCATCACCAGAAACTGCATCTGCTGGGCTTCCTGCTCGGAGTTGACCATGGAGCCTACCGCGGCACAGAGCGTGCTGTACAAAACGTAGCCAAGAAGGAAATAAACCGTGAAGTAAGTGAGCAACGCCGGATTGATCACGCCTTTGATGGAGCCTGTAATCGGCGAGGCCGCAACCAGCACGAACGTGGCATAGACGCTTGAAGCCGCGGCCCAGATTCCAACCTGGGTCAGGCCAACAGCGCCGACTCCCATGATTTTGCCCGCCATCATCTCCTTGGCGCTGGCGGTGGACAGCATGACCTCCATGATGCGCGAGGTCTTTTCCTCCAGGATCGACCGCATCACGTTAATTCCGTAAAGCAGCACGGTCATGTACATCACCATTACCATCACCAGGGTGGCGACAAACATTTTCTCCGGGCTTGGCGAGCCCTTGCCATCGGGGCTTTGCGGCTCTACCGCAACCGGCTCCAGGGCAGCGTCGATTTCCGCATCCTTCAGGCCTTTGCTCTTCAATGCCTCGCGGCGCAATGCCTCGCTCACGACCTGGCCCAGAACGCCGTTGTCGATAAAGCTGGAGAGATCGCGCGTAACGAAGGCAATTTTTTTGGCGGCAATGGCGTCCGGAGTGGCCCACAGAAAACCGTCCAATTGCTTTTGCTTAACTTTTTCAGTCAGGGCGACGCGGTCTGCCTCAGTTGCATTGGTGCTGACGTCAACCGTAAAGTGCGTGGGAGGAAGGCCACGGCCTTTCCCGGGCTTGTTCGCCGATTGCTCCGGGGCTTTGTCCTGTTGCTGATCGATGCCCCTGCGGATTGCCTCGGCCGTGTCGCGGTCCGCCGCCACCACCAGCAGGCGCTTGGACTGATTGGAGCCGCGGTTGGCCAGCATGGTAGGCACCACTGAGACGCCAATCATCAATGCCGGGATCAGGAACGTCATGATGACAAACGAACGCGCGCGCACCCGTTCCAGGTATTCACGCTTGGCGATGATGAAGATGTTATGCATCGGCTTTGCCCACCGTATTGATAAAGATTTCTTCCAAAGAAGGTTCCATCAGCTCAAATCGATTGACCCGCACCCGCTCCGCCACCAGACGCAGCAACTGTTGCGCGTCGGCGCCCGGAGAGAGGCGGCACTCCACGTAATTGCCGTAGTTGTTGTAGGCTGCCACCAGCGGGTTGTTCTCCAGAAAACCGGCATTGCCCTCGTACTCTATCTGCACATTGTTTTTGCCGTATCTGGACTTGATGGTCTTGAGATCGCCCTGAAGGACCGCATTTCCCTTGTTGATGAGGCAAATGCTGTCACACAATTTCTCTACCTGGTCCATGCGATGGGTGGAAAACAGAATGGTCTTCCCCTGCTTCTTCAAGTCGAGCATCACGTCCTTCAGCAACGTGGCGTTGATAGGGTCCAGGCCGAAGAAGGGCTCGTCCATGATGATGAAGTCGGGATCGTGGATCAACGCGGCGATGAACTGGATCTTCTGTTGCATGCCCTTGGAAAGCTCTTCCACTTTCTTCTGCACCCAGGCATCTATCTCCAGTCGCCGACACCACTGCATGGCCTTTTCTTTTGCGGCCCCGCTCGCCATTCCGTGAAGCTCGCCCAGAAAAACAAGCTGCTCAAGAATTTTCATCTTCTTATATAAGCCGCGTTCTTCCGGCAGGTAGCCGACTTTGTGCAGGCTCTTGCGCTCAAACGGCTTGCCGAATAACTGGACCTGGCCGGAATCGGGCACGGTGATGCCAATCATCATGCGGATGGTGCTGGTCTTGCCGGCGCCGTTCGGCCCCAGC
>DASTPO010000226.1:0-4513 GCA_035762225.1 Candidatus Angelobacter sp. | reverse complement strand
GTCCACAGAGCCACGTAGCTGATGGCAAACGCCAGGGACGCATTCTCTGGCCGGCCCAGCGGCTCAAACCAATGCTGATAAACCCAGCTCTGTAATTCAATGGAGTGCGCACCGTCGGGCAATTTGATAATGCCGCCCAGTTTGCCTACGAAGGTTGATAGCGCGTAGGCCACAATAGCATTCGATCCCAGCCACAGAAACGGCCTGGCCCATCCACGCCAGCCGCGCATCTCGATAAGCCACCAGCAGCACGCCAGCAGCAGGCATGCTGCCCCGGCGGTAAAGAGAACGTAGGAACCGGTCCATAGCGGCTTGCTGATGGGAAACCATGGATGCCATGCGTACCCGGCCGCCACGCCCGCAATTCCCGCCAGCGAAAGGCCGCGCAGCTTCGCCGCCAGGCTTGCTTCCCCGCGCAAGAATTCACCCACCAGAACGCCTAACAACGTTGTGGCGATTGCCGGCAGCGTGCTCAGCAGACCTTCAGGATCAAAGTCTTTGCGATAAAGATGGCCATGCATCAGCGTCCGGTCAATCCATCCAGCAACGCTGCAATGTTGAGTCATCCAGGCCGCAGGATCGCATCCCGGCACCGTAACGAAGCGCATTACGGCGTAATAGCCGACCAGCAGCCCTGCAATCCACAGGATGCGTCCCCGGCGATCGGTCCAAAGCGTAATCACGGACGCGCACAGGTAAACCAGGGCAATCCTCTGCAAAACGCCTGGATACCGCATGGTAGAAAAGTTGACGTAGGGCAGAACTCGGATGGCATAGCCGATCGCCAGAATCAACAAGCTGCGCCGGACTGCGTGCTTGAGAAGGACTCGCCGAGAGTCCCCACGCGCGAGCCGCGCCGCGAAGGATAGCACCATCGCCACCCCGACGATGAACAGAAAAAACGGGAATATCAGGTCCGTGGGCGTCCATCCGTTCGCTTCCACCCACCACTTTCCGGGATACCACGTTGATGGGTGCGCGCTCATCAGTTCGTCTGCGTGCCCCAGCGGCCAGTAAAAAGGTTCTGCCCCGGGATTGTTCACCAGAATCATGCCGGCAATCGTGAGCCCGCGGAACACGTCAAGCGATTCCAATCGCTGGCGTCCGCTGACCGGAGGAGCGCCCTCGGTAGGATTTACTCCCGGCCTGCTGCTCGTAGTGTGAATCGAGGTCGCCATCGCTTTGCTTCCGGCAAGCTCAGGTATATCAGGTATGTCGGTGGCCGGCCACAACTCTCTTTGCTTCGCGCGAGGTTGCACTTCCTAATTGTTGTCGCGTTGTCGCGTTCTTTTCATTTCCATGACGGAAAGTTGCTGCTGCGGCCCTGATGTTCAGCGAACTAAGATGAAATAATCAAGAATCATTGATACCAATCGCTGATCATCTCATCCAAAACTTGTAAGCACTTTTACGGAGGATATATGGAATCTCGTATCAATTATGTTAAGGCTGCGCCCGGAGTATTTAAGGCCATGCTTGATGTAGGACATTATCTTCTTGAATGCGGACTGGAAGAGCCATTATTGAACCTGGTAAACCTGCGCGCATCGCAAATCAACGGCTGCGCCTATTGTCTGGATATGCACTGGAAGGACCTTCGGGCTGAGGGAGAGAACGAGCAACGGCTGTACTCGCTCGATGCCTGGCGTGAATCGCCGTACTACACCGACCGTGAGCGGGCCGCTCTGGAGTGGACTGAAGCTGTTACGCTTGTTACAGACGGCCACGTGCCGGATGAAGTCTACGAAAGAGCGCGGCAGCAGTTCGACGAAAAACAATTGGCAGACCTGACGCTGGCTGTAGTAAGCATCAATGGGTGGAATCGCCTGAATATTGCCTCGCGCACGGTTCCTGGCAGCTATCAACCAGGTCAATTTCAGATAAAAAAGCGCGCCTAGCGCTCCGCTAAATCAGCTCCAGCTTCAGGCTGAAGCGTTCGCAGCTCCCGTTTTCGGTAATTCACAGACCGTGAGGAGGACACCTATGCAAAATTCGTCAGCGACTGATATCGATGTCCTGATTGTTGGCGCAGGGCCGGTTGGCCTGTTCCTGGCGAATGAATGCGCTCGCCGAGGCCTGCGGTTTCGCATCGTCGAAACGCGCGCCACGCAGTCGGAGCATTCCAAAGCACTAGCCGTCTTCCCGCGCACGCTTGAGATCTTTGACATGGCCGGGTTGGTCGCGCCGTTCCTCAACGCGGCCAACCGCGTAACATCGGTGAGCATAACCACCCACGATCACAAGCTCGCCCATATGCAATTCACGCCTGAAGAAAGCCCTTATCGTTTTGTCGCCATGGTTCCCCAGAACGTGACTGAGAAGCTTCTGGTGGAACAACTGCAACGGAAAGGCGGACGTGTTGAGTACGAAACGATGTTTGTCTCGGCCGTCCAGCAAGATAGCTCGGTAAGAGTGACGCTGGACCATAAAGGCCGCTCGCTTGAATTGACCGCGGCGTTCGTGGTTGGCTGCGATGGGCCGCACAGCACGGTTCGACATCTCTTGAACCTGCCCTTTGAAGGAGCAGAATACAACGATCTGTTTCTGCTGGCTGACGTTGAGACCAATGACGCCCTTCCCGCGAACGAGCTTCAGCTGTGCCCCAGCGAGCTGGGGCCGGTAGCAATCTTCCCCATGAGCGCCACCCATCGGCGCGTGGTGGCGACGATTGAAAAAGCAGAAGGAGACGCTCCCTCGCTGGAACTGGTTCGGCAGATACTGAACCGGCGCGCACCAGCTGGGATTGAAGCCCGGTCGCTGTATTGGAGCAGCTATTTTCGCATCCATCACCGGCAGGTAGCGCAGTTGCGCGTTGGCCGAATGTTCGTTGCCGGAGACGCCGCTCACATTCACAGTCCCTTTGGCGGCCAGGGAATGAACACCGGCTTGCATGACGTCTGGAACCTGGCCTGGAAGCTCGACCTTGCGGTGCGCGGTCATGGGAGTGAGCAACTGCTTGACAGTTATTCCGCCGAGCGGCGCCCTGTAATCAAGAGTGTGATTGAGACCACGGATTTCCTGACCAAAGCTTTGGGAACGCCAAACAAGTTAGTCCAGGCGTTGCGGAATGCGGTGATCCCCATGGTGTCGCGGCTGGCGCCATTTCAACACGCTTTCGTGCAGCGGCTGTCCGAACTTGGCATCGCTTACCGCGGCAGCCCGATCGTGGAAGGTGATGGAAAGCGGTTCTTTGACGACTCCTTGCGGGGAGGCAACGGGATCCGCAGCCGCTTTCTGCTGCTGGTCGGCCAGGACACCGACCCGTCCACCGCGGATGCCGCGAGAGAGTTCGCTGGAACGTTGCCGAATGTAGTTGAGGTCCGCGCAACGCCCCACCGCGGGTTAACTCTCGTGCGGCCAGATGGGTACGTTGCATATACGGCCGAAGGCCGCGAAAGCTTTGCGTCACTGGCCTCGCTACGCTCGCTTCTGGATCGCCAGGCAAGTTAAGATAGCTCGCCGAACATCTGCTCTTTTCGTCGAGCAGCACTCGACCACAAGAATGACTTTCACCATTCGCCCAGGGCGCATCGAGGACGCATACGGGATCGCCTTGGTTCAAGTCGAAACCTGGAAGACCACCTATACCAGGATCGTACCTGACAGTTACCTTTCCTCCCTTGATGTGGGCCTGCGAGCCGTGAAATGGAAGGAACAGTTTGAATTCGACACAACCCTTATCTTTGTCGCGGAGAGTCTATCCAGTATCGTTGGATTTGTAAGTGGCGGCAAACTTCGTGACGCAATCGCCGGCTATGACGCCGAACTCTACGCCATCTATGTACTCCAGGCGGAGCAGAGGCGAGGCCTGGGTAAAATGTTGACGCAAAAATTGGTTGGTGCGCTGCACGCCAAGGGCCACCAGAGCTTAATTGTCTGGGTCCTCGAGAAGAACCCTTCCGTTGGATTCTACGCACACTTGGGCGGTTCTCCAGTCGCACAAAAACAGATTGAGATTGGTGGAGCAAAATTGACAGAAATCGCCTTCGGATGGCTTGGGCTCGACAACCTGCTCTGACACCGGTCGAAGAGCGCGCTGATCGCTTCCCACGCTGGCTCAGGTCGGCGTTGCCGTTGGCGATCTGCGCCGAGCCGGTGGCGATCGATCCGGACGCCTGGCGCACGTCGCCGACGATGGCCACGAGGCTGCCGTTCATCTGTTGCAGGGCCGTCAGCAGCGTGCCGATCTCGTCGCGCCGGTCGACAACGATCTGCGAACCCAGATCGCCCGCGGCCACCGTCTGGGCCACCTTGACGGCGACGCCGATGCCGCCGGTGATCGAGCGAACCAGGCCCAGGCCCGCGAGCGCCGCCACCGCGACCACCACGGCGCTGATCGCGAGCGTCGACCACAGGACGACGGTGTAGAGCTTCTGCGCGGCGGCGTACTCGGCCCCCGCGCCGGACAGCTGCAGGCCCGCGAGCTTGTCGATGAGGGCCGCCGTCGGGTCGATGGCCGGATACAGCGCCGTGGCCGCCAGCGTTCGCACGCCCTCCGCGTCGCCCTTGTCGA
>DASTPO010000225.1:0-2771 GCA_035762225.1 Candidatus Angelobacter sp. | reverse complement strand
GTGGGGAAGTTGCTCTTGATCTGCGTCCAGTGGCCGCCGTCGTCACTGGAGTAGAAGAGGCTGGTGTCGGTGCCCAGCACCAGGAAGCCCTTGCGGTTGGGATCTTCGCGGATCACGCGCGCCGGATCGTCCATGGGCAGGCCGGACGAAATTGAAGTCCAGCTCTTGCCGCCGTCATGGGTCTTGAAGACGTACGGCTTGTTGTTTTCCACCTCGTGGAAGTCCACGGCGATGTACGCCGTGTTGGCGTCGCTTGGCGCAGCCTCAATCTGTTGCAGGCGGCCCCACTGCGGCAGGTTCGGAATATTGGAAGTGACGTTACTCCAGTTCTGGCCGCCGTCACGGGTAACCTGCACTACGCCGTCGTCGGTGCCAACCCAGATCGTCTTGGGGTCGGCCGGCGAGATCGACATGGAGAGGATCGCGCCCACGGTCTCGGCGCCACTCAGGTCCAGCCAGATCGGCCCGCCGCTGCTTTGCTGCTTGGTCTTGTCGTTGCGCGTCAGGTCGGGGCTGATGGGGTTCCAGCTCTTGCCCCCGTCCGT
Source organism: Candidatus Angelobacter sp. (assembly GCA_035762225.1). Taxonomy (GTDB): domain Bacteria; phylum Acidobacteriota; class Terriglobia; order Terriglobales; family Acidobacteriaceae; genus Angelobacter. The sequence goes on along the minus strand of DASTPO010000225.1, from coordinate 2,226 downwards.
GGAGCGGAACAGCACGTTGCCGCCCAGATAAACTTCATTCGGATCGGTCATGGAAACCGCGATCGGCGATGTCCAATTGAAGCGGTATTTCAGGTCAGAAGGCTTCATGGACTGCACGCCTTGCAGGTACGGCCGTATGAAGTTGGACATGCCGGTGTCATTGCTGACGCGCTGAATCGATCCATTTTGCGAGTCGGTATAGACCTCATGCGTGCCCTTGCCGCGAGCCGGCACAACATATTCGCCGTCGCCGCCGGTCACCGTGTACCACTCAAAGCCGCTGATGCCTCCGCGGCTCAGGCTGTTGGAAGGCCCGCACCAGCCGTTGTTGTCCTGCAATCCGCCGCACAGGTTATACGGCGTCTCATCGTCATCGGCCACGGAGTAAAACTGCTCGATAGGCAGGTTATCCAGGTAGCGCCAGGTCTTTCCCGCGTCTCCGCTGACGTAAACGCCGCCGTCATTTCCATTGATGATCCGGTTGGGATTCTCCGGGTCGATCCACAACGCGTGATGGTCCACATGCACGCGCGGCGTGGTGTTCTTCGCGGTTTTGCCGCCGTCTTCCGACACCATCACGTTGAAGGAAAGGAAGTAGATCTTGCTTTCGTCGTTCGGCGCAACCTCCAGCTCGCTGAAATAAAATCCGCGCGCTGCCAGGTTGTGGTTGTTGCTTACCATCTTCCAGTGGTCGCCCAGGTCATTGGTGTCATAAAGTGTGCCCTTGCGGTTTTCTACCAGTGCATAAATGTGCCGCGGATTGCTGGGCGCCGCGCCCAGTCCAATGCGCCCTGTGGCCTCTGTGGGCAAGCCCTCCGTGAGCTTCTTCCAGGTATTGCCGCCGTCAGTGGAGCGGAAGATGCCGCCGCTGGTCCCGCCTGAATCCAGCGCCCAGGGATAGCGCCGCACACGCCACATGCCGGCGAACAGCACCATGGGATTGCCCGGGTCCATCACCAGCGAACTCGCGCCGGTATCTTCATCGATGAACAGAACTTTTTGCCACGTCTTGCCGCCATCGGTGGTGCGGAAGATGCCGCGATCGGCGTTTGGCCCCCACACATGCCCCAACACGGCGACGAACACCGTATTGGGATCGCGCGGATCGATCGAGATATTTGAAATCTGCCCGGCATCGCGCAGTCCCATGTGTTTCCAGGTCGCGCCCGCGTCCGGTGAAAAGAAGATGCCCTTGCCGGTAATCACGTCATTGCGCGGATTCTTCTCGCCCGTTCCCACCCAGATCAGATTGGGGTTCGATGGCGCCAGTGCAATCGCGCCGATCGACGAGGTGGACTCTTTTTCAAAAATCGCCTTCCAGGAGAGGCCGCCATCCTGGGTCATAAAGACGCCGCCGCCCGCCGCGCCCACGTAATAAACGTTGGGCTTGCCCGGTATGCCCACCACTGAGGTCACGCGTCCTCCGCCTACGGCGGGGCCAAGGTTGCGGAATTTCAGGTTCTCCAGCGGGTCCTTGGTGGTTTCGTCGCCCTTGCCGGTTGCTGGCTCAGCCGCGCTGCCGGCCTTCTTGTCCACGGCCGCGGGTGCGTTTGCACTCGTGGATTTCTTGCCGCGGTCGCCGGTCTTGGTTTGCGCCATCAGCAGACCCTGCATACCCAGCGCCAGAACCAGAATCACAATTGTTTTTGCTAGTGTTTTCATAGGATGAACTCCTGAGAGTAATGAGGAAGGCGAACCGCGAATCATATCGCAAACCGAGGGGGATTGTACAAGCCCTGGGTGATACAAGCCTGGGTGAAGCTGGCCTCTGCTGAAACAGCCAAAAGCTAGGAAACTTTGCTTTCTCTCTCCGTTGACCAGAGTTACTGGCTGGCTGTAATCGTCTTCCACTCCAGCTGTCCGCGTTCCAGCATGGCGGGTAGGTCTTCCGCGAGCAGGAAGCGTTGTTCCACCAGCTTCTTAGCTGCTTGCTCAAACTTGTTCATGTAGTCCTCGCGGGAAGAGTAGCGCTCCGCAATGGAAAGCCTCGGGTCGCCCGACCGCTTTCTTTCCTCAGCCGTCTTGGCCAGCGGAATCCACGATCCCAGAAAGCTCACACGCTGCTCCGGCGCACCGATGCTCGGATCACGCAGGTTCCATCCGGTGTAGGTCGCCAGCGGTACTTGCAGCTCCGGCAATCGGACACCACCCAGATCGTTGCCATCACTGTCCGACTGCGGCACCAGCACCGTAAATGCCGTGCCGACCTGTGGCGGCTCGATGTTG
>DASTPO010000224.1:0-9165 GCA_035762225.1 Candidatus Angelobacter sp. | reverse complement strand
ATCCGAAAAGGAACGGCTTTGGAGGGCAAGCGCGCCTAAGTGGATCATATTGGATCATGAAAAAAATCAGTGATTTCGTGCAAGTTGTTTGTTTTGTTGGCGTCCCCGACGGGATTTGAACCCGTGTTACCGCCGTGAAAGGGCGATGTCCTAGGCCGGGCTAGACGACGGGGACGCGTGCAGGCGGGATTCGCGCTTCGAGCTGCCTTTGCTGCGCTTCAAAACTGCCATTTGATAGTAGCAGCGGCGGAAACCATGTGTCAAAACGCAGGACTCCAAAACTCCTCACCTCAAGAAACGCGGGACACCGTCGAACCGATCCTGAGTGGCTCGAGTCTTGCAGATGCGATTCGTCTGCTCGTCACAAAAATTTACCCGAAATTCCGGCTCTCGATCATGCTCGCCCAGACAAATCTTGTTAAAGTAATCCCATGCGGATGAGCACAATCAGAGCAGCAGCGCAGCGCTTCAGCTTCACCTCTTTTGATCGCGGAGAGTGTCTTTCATGAATTCTCGGACAGCAGTGGTGTTGGGAGCGTCCGGGCTGGTGGGTGGTTTCTGTTTGCGGGCTTTGGTTGACGACCCGGATTACACCCGCGTGCTGACGTTTGGCCGCAGGGAACTGCCCTCGCTCACCCGGGCCAAGGTATCGCAACGAGTGGCCGATTTGCGAACGCTCACCGCGGATGATTTCCATGGAGCGCAGGATGTCTTTAGTGCTCTCGGGACAACAATCAAGAAAGCCGGCTCACAAGCTGCTTTCCGGCACGTGGATCTCGAACTCCCGTTGCGGGCCGCACAGGAGGCGTTGCAGGCGGGAGCTGAGCAGTTTGTGGTGGTCTCATCGGTGGGCGCGGACCCGGCCAGCAAAAATTTTTATCTTCGCACCAAGGGGGAACTGGAACGGGAACTGGCCAAGCTCGCGTTCCGGGCGGTCCATATCCTCCGGCCGAGTCTGCTGATTGGCGATCGAGATGAGTTCCGCTTGGGAGAGAAGATCGTCTCGACCATCGCACCCGCTTTGGATTTGCTTACTCTCGGACCCTTGCGCCGCTATCACTCCATGCGCGCCGAAATTGCGGGCAAGGCGATGGTCGGAGCCGCCAAATCAGGCAAGGCGGGCGTCTTTATCTATGAGTTTGACCCAATCGTGACATTGGCTGCTTAAGGGCACTCACCACCTATCACACTGATCCTCATTCTCTGGGCGAAGTCGACAGGTGTTCGCGGATGCGTCTCGGCCAGACGTGTCGCACCAAGCCACGCAGTTCAGCCTCTTACGTCCTTGACCATATCTTGCGGCACAATTAGGCTTCTGGCGTCTCCCTTGGAGGAAGCCATGAAACACCAGTCACCGCTTTTCATACGTTTCCGGTTAGCCGGTCTGCTACTTGCAACTCTGGTGTCAACGCAATTGTTGATGGCGCAAAGCGCGCCACCGGCTCAGCCCAGCGTCATTAAGCCGGGCGATAATCTGGTGGTAGAGAATATTCCCGAAATTCCGGCCGCCATCGCGGAGAAGGCCAATCAGTATGGAGAATTCAGGGCCGCAGGTTTTCAGGATTGGGACCCCGTGAAACGGGAGATGCTGATCGGAACGCGATTCGCCGACGTCCCCGAAATTCATCTGGTGAAAATGCCTGGTGGCGAGCGTACTCAGCTCACGTTTTTCCCTGATCGCACCGGTGGCGGGCATTTTGGGCCGAAGGGCGACTATTTCACATTCAGCAAAGATATCGGCGGCGGAGAGTGGTTTCAGTTTTATCGCTATGACCTGGCCAGCGGCTCTGTCACCCTGCTCACAGATGGCCAGTCGCGCAACACAGGCCGCAGTTTTGCCCATCATGACAACCGTTTTGCTTATAGCTCTACCCGGCGAACCAAGCAAGACACTGACATTTGGATCATGGACCCAACCGATCCGAAATCGGACCGGATGCTTTTGCAGCTTGAAGGCGGTGGATGGGACGTGGCTGACTGGTCGCCCGATAACAAAAAGCTGCTGGTGCTCCAGGAAGTCTCCGCGAACCAGACTTATCTCTGGCTGGCCGACGTGGCTACAGGCGAAAAGCGATTGCTGACCCCCAAAGCAGGTAGTGAAGAAATCGCTTACAGCGGCGGTCCGTTCAGCAAAGACGGGAAAGGTTTCTACACCACCACCGACCGCGACTCGGAATTTCAACGGCTGGCGTATTTTGATCTGGCTACCATGAAGCCGGAGTACCTGACTTCCGACATCAAGTGGGACGTTGATGAAATCGAACTCAGCGACGATGGAAAAACGCTGGCCTTCGTAACCAATGAGGACGGTATCAGCAAGCTATACCTGATGAACACGGCAACAAGAAAGTATCGTCCAGCCACCGGCATTCCCACCGGATTGATTGGCGGCGTGAGCTTCCATAAAAACAATCGCGATTTGGGCTTTGTGGTTACATCCGCGCGATCCACCTCAGATGTGTATTCACTTGACGTCTCCAGCGGCAAAGTTGAACGCTGGACCACCAGTGAAACTGGCGGTCTGAATACCTCCACTTTTGCCGAGCCGCAACTGATCAAGTGGCAGACGTTCGATGGCAAGACTATTTCCGGTTTCCTATATATGCCGGATGCGCAGAAGTTTCCTGGGAAGCGTCCGGTGATCGTTAATATTCACGGCGGACCGGAAGGGCAGTACCGGCCCGGGTTCCTGGGGCGCAACAATTACTATCTAAACGAGCTGGGAGTGGCGTTAATTTTCCCCAACGTCCGCGGTTCCACTGGGTACGGCAAGACGTTTTTGAAACTCGATAACGGAGTGAATCGCGACCACACGCACAAAGACATCGGCGCGCTGCTGGACTGGATCGGCAAGAATCCGGGACTGGACGCGGCGAAAATCATGATTACCGGCGGCAGCTACGGCGGATATATGACCTGGGCCGTCGCTTACGAATACAACGACAGGATCTGCTGCTCGCTGCCGATTGTCGGCCCGTCGAATCTGGTGACGCTGCTGGAGCATACTGAAGCGTATCGGCGCGATCTGCGGCGGGTCGAATATGGCGATGAGCGTGATCCCAAGATCCGCGAATATCTTGAAAAGACCGCGCCGTTGAATAACTCAGAGAAAATACGCAAGCCGGTGTTTGCCGCGGTGGGCAAAAACGATCCGCGTGTACCCTGGTCGGAATCGCGGCAGATGCTGGACAAGTTGAAGAACAATGGGATCCAGACCTGGTTTCTGATGGCCAATGATGAAGGCCACGGTTACGCCAAGAAGAAGAATCAGGACTTTCTGTTCTATGCAACGATCATGTTTGTCCGGCAGTTCCTGCTGGGCGGGCAGAATTCTGCTGCCGGAGTCCACTAGAAGAGAAAAATACAACTGGGTTGCCGGTGGTGGGTCTACGCTGGAAATTTGCTCAACTCGGTATTTCCCCCGCAGAGCACCACGCCAACGCGTTCACCCGCGTGCGGCGTGTAGGCGCCGGAGAGAAGAGCAGCCAGTGCAGTGGCTCCGCCAGGCTCGGCAACCAAGCGCAAATGCCGCCACAGGGCTGTTTGCGCAGCGATAATCTGGTCATCAGTAACCAGCACGGTTTGTGCCACAAATTTTTGCGCGATCGGGAACATCAACTCGCCCACGCGGCGCGCGCCAAGCGAATCCGCTGCAACACCACCGGTTTCCACTTCCACCACCTGGCCTGCAGCCATGGACCGGTGTAATGATGGCGCGCGTTCCGGTTCCACGCTAATCACCCGCACGCGATCCTGGTACCAAGCGGCAACGCCGCCAATCAGGCCCCCGCCTCCCACCGCGATGAGCACAGAATCCAACCCGCGTACCTGTTCTTCCAATTCCATCCCCAGAGTCCCCTGTCCGGCAAGCACACGCTGGTCGTCATACGCATGGATGGGAACGGCGCCGGACTTTTCAGCGCGCTCGCGGCTTGCAGCCAGCGCTTCATCATAATTCTTGCCGATGATGTTGATTGCCGCGCCGTATTGCTTCAGCCGCTCGATTTTGTTTGGAGGAGTAATCGATGGAACAAAGATCTCGGCGTGGTGTCCAAGTTTCTGTGCGACGTAAGCGACGGCCGCGCCATGATTGCCGCCGGATGCCGCAATTACTCCGGCAAGAGGAACATTCGAGTTGAGAATGCAGTTAAAGGCTCCGCGAGGTTTGAACGATCCGGTGTGTTGAAGGCATTCGAGTTTTAAGAAGATCCGCGCGTCAATACCGAAGGCCTTTTCTTCCAGTGCCATGACCGGCGTGCGCCGGGCGTGCGTGGCAATGCGCCTTCCGGCGTCCTGGATTTCGGTTCGCGAGATCATTTTTCTGGGTTTCGTGGCCGCATGCTGCTCACGGTAGCCACCGGGGGTTTGGGATTGTCGTCTACGACCAGGCGAAAGATGTCAGGACGGGAATAATGACCGACGGCGTCAAAATCAAACTTGGCTTTGGGCAGTTGCCCGCGATCCAGTTCGGCGACCAGCATGGTCTCTCCGGCAAAATCCGGGCCCGCGATAAATTTTCCAAAAGGATCGACAATGCAGCTGCCACCGCGAGAGACAACAGTGTCGGGAGCGTTGCCAAAGGCGGTTTGATACGCTTCAGGAAAGTCGCGGCGGCGATTGAACTGGTTGCAGCCAAGCACAAAACACCTGCCTTCTGCTGCGATATGCTGCATCGTCGCCGACCACGTTTCGCGATGATCAGCGGTTGGCGCGCAGTAGATCTCTATGCCCTGAGAGTACATATACGTTCGCAGCAGAGGCATGTAGTTTTCCCAGCAGATTACAGCGCCCAGCCGGCCGTATGGCGTGTCAAAGACCGGCAGGGTAGAGCCGTCACCATAGCCCCAGATCAGGCGCTCAGATGCTGTCGGCATAACCTTGCGATGTTTGCCCAGAAGCGTTCCGTCAGGGGCGAAGAACAGCACGCAGCAATAGAGTGTGCCGCGCTCGCGTTCAATCACTCCAATGACCAGATAGACGGAATTGGATCGGGCGGCTTTGCTGAGCGTTTGCGTATCGCGGCCAGGAACTTCAACCGCGCTTTCAAAGTATCGCTTGAAATCTTCGCGTCCATGGTCAGAGCGTGCGCCAACCACGGCGCCAAAATCCAGTCCCCGGGGATAGCCAGAGACAAATGCTTCGGGGAACAACACCAGGCTGGCGCCCTTTTTTGCGGCATCCTGGGTGAGGTCAAGAACCTTCGCCAGAGTCTGTTTGCGGTTGAAGGCTACGGAGGCGGCCTGCACAACGGCCACTGTCACAAAGTTCGCGGAATTTGTGGCCGATTTCCGTTGTGGCATTGGGAAACCAAGAACTATACATCAAAGCTGGAACCACCGCAGCAGCGCGAGGCATCTTAGGGACTTGTAACCGCGCTGCTCCTTATTATTTATTGGATTATTTATTGGAAACGCTAATCTTATGGACCTTGGGTCGAGTGGAAGTTGTTTAGTTTTATATCTTTACGCAATTTTATTCGACAAAAATAGTAGCTCGGGCCAAAATAGCAGTCTCATACTTCCGGAGCACTCGTTCGTGTCCTTGCTTTCAACTCGATTGGGCCGGCGCTTCCTTTCTATATGTGGCGCAGCCGTGGTGTGCCTGACCCACACTTCGATTTGGGCCCAGGCTGCTCTAGCAGACACGGCGCGACCCATTGAAGCCCCCGGCGGCTTCTTGCAAAACCAGGGCGCACAACCAAGATTTGAGGCAGCCAGCAAACTCTCCGCTGATAGCCGGATTGCGGTGCGGCAAGACCGAGTCTCCAGCGTTCCGCATTTTTCCGGGGCGTTTGAGTGGCAGGGAACCCAGTATCCTTACACGATTGTAGGAGGCAGGCCGAAGGACGGTGTCTCCACTGAGATACCAACTCAGATCATTCCTATTGCCCTGTTCTTTGAAGAATATCGGGATGAGGATGGCTCGCCGCTGGTGCTCGATCCGGAACCAATCCTTGGGCGCGTCCAATCGTCACCCAACTTTCGCAATGCCCAGTACGAAACCGGTTTTACGCAGTTTGCAGACGCGGTGCAGCGGGCGCAGTTTAACAGCGCCAGTTCCCCGGATTGGCACACGCTGCTGGGCAAACCCCAGTTCTTGCATAAATTGAATATCGACGTGCCCCGAGGCGCTGCCAAGGTGTATCGAAACCGCAGCACCGGGGTAACGTACGCAGTGGTGGCGAGTTCTTTTTTCATTTCCCAGTTGAATACAATCCTGCAACTGGAAGATCTGGATACACATGCGCTGGCCATCGCGCTTACCGCGAATGTTATGCTGGCGCCGCAAGCTGATATAGCGCGCTGTTGCGTGCTTGGCTTCCATACATCTTTCGACGCGGGTGAACTGGCGCAGGTCAAATATGTCCAGACGTTCGTGTGGGCAAGCTGGATGGATTCTGGAATACTGGGCGCGAATCTGGCTGACGTGACGCCGATGAGCCATGAGATTTCCGAGTGGATGAACAATCCTTTCGGCAGCAACGTGGTGCCGGCGTGGCAGGTCCCGTCTGGTACTGGCTGCCAAAACAATCTTGAGACCGCGGATCCTCTCGCCGCGTTCCCAAACGCAGGCTTTCCGGTCCTTATCGATGGCTTTACCTACCATCCTCAGAACCAGGTGATGTTGCAATGGTTCCAGCGCAATTCCACCTCTGATGCGATCAACGGCGCTTTCACCTTTCCTGATCAGACCCTGGTCACTGTGCCCGCGCAGCCTTGCGCAGCGCGCTAGCCACACCCACTACCCGGTCCACCCAGCCAGATCTCCCGATATCATTTTGCGGTAGCTGCGAGGATTTACGCGCAGAGCTGAAAGCTGGTGTTTGCCGCTCGCCAACGGGCATGAAAGCCGAGAGTACGGTCCTGGGGCGGCAGATTATGCATACGGTAACCTGCCGCCCCGGGGGAAGGACCAACTCCCTTGGAGGATCCGGGAGTGCTTCAATACAGGAAGAACGTGATTCAAGCGAAACTTTGCAGAAAAGTGTGAGAATGTTCTCAGCCCGTCGCGCGCCTCCTCTGGCGCGATAATCATGATTTCCAAAGGAGATTCAAAGGCTTTGAGTGCACTTACCGCTTTCGGGCTCGTATCTGTCACGGCTATGCTGCTTTTTTATGCGTTGGAAAACCGAAGCTCGTGGTTTGTCCTGGCTTTTGCACTGGCTTGTGTGGCTGCGTCGCTCTACGGATTCCTGCAGGGGGCGTGGCCGTTTGGGTTGGTGGAGGCCATTTGGTCGCTTGTTGCTCTTAGACGCTGGCAGCGGGCCAGAGCGGATCAAAACTGAGGCCGTGAACGTCCTGCGCAAGACAGAGTAGCCTCCGTGCCTTTAGAATATCCGGTTGCTCGAAACGAGGTGAAAGCATATGCGTAAACAGATTCTTGCAGCACTTGTGGTTGCGGGCTTTATCGCTACTTCATCAGTGGCCTTTGCTCCCGCCAATTATGAACTTAAACAGAAATACGTTCTTGGCGGAGACGGCGGCTGGGACTACCTGACCTTTGACGCAGCCGGCAAACGCCTGTTCATTTCGCGTGGCACCCACGTGATGGTGGTGGACCCGTATAAGGGCACAACTGTTGGCGACATTCCAGACACCACAGGAGTCCACGGGATTGCGCTGGCACAGGACCTGGGCAAAGGTTTTACCAGCAATGGCCGCGAGAACAGCGTCACCGTTTTTGATCTCAAAACGCTCAAAGTGACAACCAAGATCAAGATCGACGGGGAAAATCCTGACGCCATCATTTACGATCCGGCGACCAAACGAGTTTTTACTTTCAACGGCAGAAGCAAGAATGCGACCGTCATCGATGCCGACAAAGGCACCGTGGTGGCCACCGTGCCGCTCGACGGCAAACCGGAGTTCGGCGCGTCAGACGGTAAAGGCATGGTCTACGTGAATATTGAAGACAAAAGCGAGATCACGGAGATTGATGCGAAGAAGGCGACTGTGGTGAAGACGTGGCCGCTGGCGCCGTGCGAAGAACCAAGCGGTCTGGCAATGGACCAGAAACACCGCCGCCTGTTCGCCGGGTGCAGCAACAAGCTGATGGCTGTGGTCAATGCGGATTCCGGCAAGGTGGTCACCACACTTCCCATCGGCGAAGGCGTCGATGCAAACGGATTTGATCCGGAAACACAACTGGCCTTTAGCTCGAATGGTCGTGATGGCACACTCACGGTGGTCCATGAGGACTCGCCGGACAAGTTCAGCGTGGTTGAAAATGCGACCACGCAAAAGTTCGCCCGCACCATGGCGCTGGACACGACAAACCATGATGTGTATGAAGTGACGGCTGAGATTGAAGAAGCTCCGCCGGCCAAGGAGGGCGAGCGCCCCCGCCGCAACATGAAGCCGGGTACGTTTACGCTGCTGGTGGTGGGGAAAAAGTAATCCGCCGGTCGAAACGTCAAGGCGCTGGTTCTACGCCAGCGCCTTTTGTCTGTCTTCTACTTCAAGTATTTTTCCGGCAGGGCATGAGCCGGTTGCTCCTGCTCCCAGTAAATCGAGAGGATCCACCAGCGTTTGCCGTCATTGAACAGCTGAAAGCTGTTGATGCCGCGCGCGAAAGGCTTCTCCCCCTTTGCATGGCGAGATTCGTATGTGCTCCACACGTGTGCGATGCTGTCCCACGACTCTATGCGGTTAGCCACGGAGTTTTCAAAGAAGCCTTCTTTGTTAAAGAAATCCTGGCCTCTTTTGGCATAATCCTCGGGCGTAAACACCCTGGCAGAAATTTCACCTTTGTCGTCCCGGCGCGTAGAGGTCATACGCGACCCGGCATAAAACAGGCTGTTGAACCTGCTCCAATCACGTGGTCCTGCCGGACCGGATATTACGTCATAGACGGCGGCGACAATGTGCTCGATGCTATCGACGTCGCCTGGTTTCACAGAAGCTGCCGTTGCGGGCGCGGCCTGCGGAGAAGGCTGCGCGTTTTGAGTTGAGGCGCAGACGCATATTGCGACCCACAGCGCCGCAGCCATGGTGGTGGTGAGCGATGTTTTCATGCCGTGTACTTTACATTTCCTGGGGAGAAAGGTAAACCACGCTAGCTTCCACGCGATTAATGCTCCCAGATGCCTTCGCTCATCGGGGCGTCCTCATTCGGGTGCTGCCGCTTCCACCATTGCAAGTAATGCAGATTGCAACAGAAAGCCAG
>DASTPO010000223.1:0-6808 GCA_035762225.1 Candidatus Angelobacter sp. | reverse complement strand
ATTGGACAGGGCGCAGTCACGGTCAGCCCAATCCAGTTGGCGCGCACGATTGGCGGGATCACCATGGGCGGAACTTTTTATCGGCCGCACATTGTGAATCCTGACCAGTTACCGGCGGAGTGGCGAGACAATCAGGCGTCGGCTGTGCCCGAAGTGGTCCACGTGCCGATTGATCCGCAGAACTGGATCACCATCACCAATGCCATGGCAGGGGTGGTCAATCCCGCATCGCCAAGCGAACCGGAGGGCGGCACTGCCCCCAGCGCGCATATTCAGGGCGTTGATTTTGCCGGCAAAACCGGAAGCGCGCAGGTGGTGAGCAATTCATTCCGCAAAAGCAAGGGTGGCGCGGGGAAACAATTCAACGACAACAGCTGGTTTGTGGGCGTGACGCCGCGCAGGAACCCAGAGATCGTGGTTGCTGTGTTGTTTGAGGGCGGCGAACACGGCAAGCTGGCGGCCAGGCTGGCAGCACAAATTGTTAAGGCATATGTGGAAAAGCAACGCCGGCTGCGCAACAATCCCATGCTGTTCAGTGACAAGGCAGATCCCGCATCAGTGCCCCTTGCCGGCGTCTGGAACCAACCCGACGCGGTAGACCATGAGCACACGGCGGGCGATCAAGCAGAGAGCGAAACAGAGGCACAAGATAACCGGGTGCAGGGAGGGACTCTTCTGGTGCCGGTGACAAAGACTGCGGCGCGGAAAGTCTTTCGATCTCCGACGGTGGGGTTGGCGGGAGCGGACTGATGAGGCGGTTGATTTCTTTCCGCGATTTTGACTGGCTTCTGCTCACCTTTGTGCTGCTGATTTGCGCTCTGGGCGTTCTGGAAATTTACAGCACCACCTACGGAACCAAGTTCGGCGGAGCGCACGTCAGACAGATTTACTGGATCATGGCCGGCCTGGCCATGATGCTGGCCGTCAGCCTGATCAATTACCAGGTGCTGCTGGAGAATGCACACTGGTTTTACTTTGCTTCCGTTGCATCCCTGCTTGCGGTAGCCATCTTCGGCAAAAAATACCTTGGCGCCCGGCGCTGGATCCAGCTCCCTGGCGGCCAGCACTTCCAGCCTTCCGAGTGGGTCAAGTTGTTCCTCATCCTTATGCTGGCCAAGTATTTCAGCGGTGAAGGTGAGCGGGAAGCGACTTTCGGCGACATGATGAAAGCGGCCTTGATCGTGGGCGTGCCCATGCTGCTGGTGTTGAAGCAGCCCGATCTGGGCACGGCGCTGACCTACGTTCCAGTGGCATTGATGGGACTATTCCTGGGCGGAATGCAGTTCCGGCACGCTGCCATCATTCTTGTAGTGGCCGGGGTATTGATGCCGGGTGTCTGGCACTACGGGCTGAAACCCTATCAGAAGGAGCGGCTCACCAGTTTTCTGCATCCGGAAGCGGATTCGCAGAAGACGGGGTATCAACTTGAGCAATCCAAGATTGCCGTGGGATCGGGCGGGATCTGGGGCAAGGGAGTGCGCAAAGGCACGCAAACACAGGGGTCTTTCCTGCCTGAGCCGCACACCGACTTCATTTTTGCGGCGTGGTCAGAAGAACACGGCTTTGTGGGCGCAGTCGCCTTACTACTGCTATACTTCATGGTGTTAATGCGTTTGATCCACAACGCCCAGACCGCGCCCGACAGCGCGGGTGGTTTTGTGGTGATGGGTGTGGTTGCAGTTTTACTTTTCCATATCCTGGTAAACGCTGGAATGGTGGTTGGGTACATGCCCGTCACCGGAATTCCGTTGCCGCTTATGAGCTATGGCGGCTCGTCAGTGTTGTTCATGTTTCTGGCGCTGGGGATTGTGATGAACATCAGAATGCGCCGTTTCGTGAACTAAATTTGAGAATCGCCCACGCGGCGAAAAAAGAAACGAGATTAAGAATTGAACGTGACGCCCTTACGTTAAAGAGGGCGCCGGCACGTTGATGAGGCCGGAGAGTATCAGAAAGCATTGCCGGGCAGGTAACGGCCCCGCGGCAAACAACCCAGGCAGGCGCAGAGCGTCCGCAAGGGGGACCGCTGGGTGGCCACAAACCCGGAGTGCAAAGGTGCACCGATTTTTCAAGCCAGTCATACGCAGATTGCACAGGTTGAGCGGAGAGGTTTACTCACCGCAGCCGATTTGTATTTCCTGCATAGGATCAGATTGAATCTCCGAGCACTCCACGCCAGCCAGTTTGCGACCGCGCAAGCCATTCTGACGTTCTGAACCCTCCCTCTTCTTCCTGCCGGTAGAAAACCGGAGAAGAATCCATGGCGAAAGAATTATTTGTCTCTTCCACCCCACATGAAACCAAGGTGGCGATTGTGGAAGACGACCAACTGGCAGAAATTTATTACGAACGGGAAAATGAATACACCCTGGCCGGCTCGATTTATAAGGGCCGTGTCACGCGTGTTCTGCCGGGCATGCAATCGGCGTTTGTAAACATAGGGCTGGAGCGCGATGCGTTCCTTTATGTGTCAGACTTCCTGCTGGAGGAAGATGAAGACGCCGATGCTATTGGCGAAGTGGTAACAAGATCGCGCAATGAATCTCCCGTAATTGAGGTGAGGAGCGCTGAAGGACATCCCAGTCCGATTGAGGCGCAAGAGGCTTTTCCGCCGGTCGAAGCGGGAGCGGAAGGCGATGACGAGGCCGGGGAGCCGGCGGAAGCCGCGGAAGGATCAGGGCAGCAGGAGCCGGAACGGGAAGGCGCGCGCAGATGGCGCGGCCGGCGTCGCCGGGGAAGAGGCGGCCGTGACCGCTTTGGGGACCGTGGAGCCAGTGACCGTGGAGCGAATGATCGCGGTCAGAGTGACCGCGCGGCCGGTGATCGCGGCGCCGGCGAGCGTGCGGATTTGGGTGCTCAGCATGAACATGCCGCGGATGAGAGAAGCGTAGAAGCGCCGTCAGAAGATCGCGAAGAACAACAGTCTGAAACACGGCCAGAGCCGAGAGCAGAAAGCCGCTATGATTCGAGGCCGGAGCGTCCGCGCTCGGATTATCAGCGCCGAGAGCAGAGGCCGGAACGCTCTGACTATCAGCGACCGGAACCCATATTGCTGCCGGGCGAATCAATTTCCAAATACCAGCCCGCTGGTTCTCAGCCGGCATCCGGGACGCCGTCGGCGGCAAAGACGGAAACAGGCCCGCGGCCGAAACCCTCAACCGAATACTCACTGGATCCGTCTGCGTTTTCGGCCGGTTCCATGGTGCTGCCGGGCGAGAATTTGGCCAAGTACGGCAAAAAGAGCCAGCCGGCATCGCCCACCGCTACAGAAACAGCGGAGCCCGAGGTATCCCGGCCTGAGACACATGAACATGGCTTCCGGCAGGATGCAGAGTCTGCGGGGCCGATTCCACGGGAGTATGACGAGCCGCAAGCTGAGGCACGCGTGGAAGCGCCGACAGTTTTTCATCGGCGGGAAGCTGCGCCGGAGGCACCGGCTTCTATCGAGCGGCCCGCGACAAGGCCTTTTGAAGAGCCCACTTTTGATGAAGGGTCCGCGCATGTGGATCGCGCGAAAGACGAGCAGCGGTTTGAAAACATGAATGTGGCCAGCGTTTTTGGCGGTGGCGCCGCAGAAGTTGATACACAACAGCACGTCGTGGAAGAAGAAGCGGCTGAGCAGCATGAGGAACCAATCGAGCAGGCGACACGCGATCACGAAACCCACGATCACGAAACCCAGCCGGCGCGCGAAGAGCAGGTCTCTGCGGCTCATGCCCCACAGGTCCGCGGCGTGGTGGAAGAAGAGGAAATCGAAGAAGAAGAGAGCGACATCCCTGGCTTCGAAGAGGATATGGACCTGGCTGAGTTTGAAGAGATGGAAGAAGAGGTGCTGGGGCCGGCCGGAGACCAGATGTTGCCGATGGGCGTCGAATTGATGGAAGCTGTGCGCGACGCCAAGGTGAACGAGCGCGCCACGGGCAAATACGAAGCCGAAGGCCTCGATCCGGAAGAGGCGGAAGAAGTGGAAGGCGTTTTTGCCATGGCTGAAGAAGAAGCTGAAGCTGAGGCCGAAGGCGAGGAAGCAGAGGAAGAGGTGGAAGAAGGCGCCAGCGCGGAGCAGCGCGCACCGGCGACGGCGGGATACCAGCAACGCACCGAGCGCCGGCCGCAGGACCGTCGTGGCGGACGCCGCGGCGGCGGTGGACGCCGGCCCATGCGCGGACGCCCGCGCCATCAATCATCGCGCACACTGCCGGCGATTAGCGACCTGCTCAAGGAAGGCCAGGAGATCCTGGTACAGATTGCCAAGGAGCCGATCGCCAAGAAAGGCGCGCGCATTACCAGCCACATAGCCCTTCCCGGACGCTATCTGGTTTACATGCCCACCGTGCATCACACCGGTGTTTCGCGCAAGATTGCTTCGGAAGAAGAGCGGCATCGCCTGAAGCGGATTGCGCTGAGCGAACGCGGCGAGTCGCAGGGCGGATTCATTGTGCGGACAGCGGCCGCGGGAGCGGAAGAGCAGGACCTGCGCAACGATATCCGCTTCCTCATCAACCTGTGGAATGAAATCAAGGGCCGCGCGGAGACGTCCAAGGCGCCGGCATTGATCTATCACGACTTGAACCTGGTGGAACGGATTCTGCGCGACCAGGTGAGCGGCAGCTTTTCCGCCATCTGGGCCGATACCGAGCAGGAATACGAACGCGTGCTGCGTTTTGTCAGCCGCTTTCAGCCTTCGCTGGTAAAGCGCGTGAAACTCTACAGCAAAGACACACCGCTGTTCGAGCAGTTCAATATCACGGACGAGATCAACAAGGCGCTCAAATCGAAGGTATGGCTGCGCAGCGGCGGCTACATCGTAATCAACCAGACGGAAGCGCTGGTGGCCATCGACATCAACACCGGCAAGTACGTGGGCAAGACAGCGCGGCTGGAAGACACGATTGTCAAAACCAACATCGATGCGATCAAGGAAATCGTGCGGCAGATCCGGCTGCGCGATCTCGGCGGAATCATCGTGATCGACTTCATCGACATGGACGAGCGCAGGAACCGGGCGAAGGTGATGCAGGCACTGGAAGAGGCGTTGAAGGCAGATCGCGCGCCATCGAAAGTATTGCAGTTCAACGACTTTGGGTTGGTGGCGATCACGCGCAAACGCGTCAAGCAATCGCTGGAGCGTACGCTGGGACAGCCCTGCGCCACGTGCCAGGCCACGGGCATGATCAAGTCCGTGACCACCGTGTGCAACGAGATTTACGTGGAGATGCGCAAGATGGCGCGGCACTTTGAGCGCGATGTAATGGTGCGCGTGCATCCCGACGTCGCCAAAGCGCTGAAAGCGAACAACGCGCGCTGGATACAGGAACTGGAAGAGTTGACCAAACGGACGGTACTGGTGAAGTCAGATCCTTTGCTGCATCCAGAACAATTCGACATCCAGTAACAACGATCCACCGCAACGGGCGCAGAGAGCGCAGGGCAGAGGGATTCTGGGGGCTTCGCGACCTCCGATTGTCTTGCCTTGCGACTGTTGCGCCCCGGCGGTGAGTTTTCCTGACTTGGATCAAGCAGACCATGCTGAAAAAATTCAAAGGTTCGCCGGCACAGGAGCGCGCCCTGAGCGCATACGTGAAGCTGGAGCGCGCTGCCGGCGCAGCCTTTGCCTATGCCCGCATCGGATTGGAAGAAGAGGGTCTCACCCTAAGCCAGTTCGCCGTACTGGAGGCGCTCTACCACGTTGGGCCGCAGTGCCTGGGCGATCTTGCGCGGCGCATCCTTACCAGCAGCGGCAATCTCACGCTGGTGGTCGATAACCTGCGAAAACGCGGGTTGGTAAAACGCGAGCAGCAGGGCAAGGACAAGCGGTTTGTGCTGGCCACGCTCACTCCCGCGGGCGCACGGTTGATCGAACGGATATTCCCCGACCACGCCCGGCGCATCACGGAAATTCTCTCCCGCCTGAAGCCGGAAGAGCAGGAACAGCTGGGAGACCTGTGCCGCAAGCTGGGCAAAGGCGAGTAAAAATCCATCTCTTATAGCCTGTGCGCGCGCCCGACAAGTAAATTACCCAATTGCAGAATTCCTGCTATCTTTGTTCGTTCATGCGCCAACATCGTCTGCTTTATGCTGCCGCCATCTTTCTCAGCAGCAGTCTTCTTTTTCTGGTGGAACCCATGGCCGGCAAGAGGCTCCTGCCCCTGCTGGGCGGCTCGGCCGCGGTGTGGATCACGTGCCTGGTTTTTTTTCAGACGGCTTTACTGGCAGGGTATTTGTGCGCGCATGGCATCGCCACCCGCCTGAGAGCGCAATACCAGCCGTGGATCTATGGATTTCTGCTGCTCGCCAGCGTGATCGAAGTGCTGTCCAATCTCAATCCGCATCCTCACGCTTCCACACTGCGGCCGATCTTCTCCGTGCTCTGGGTGCTGGCGCGGCTGATCGGCCTGCCATTTCTGGTCCTCTCAGCCACCAACCCGCTTTTACAGGCGTGGTATGCGCGGCGGGGGAGCTCGAATGGACAAGCAGCCGCGCCGCCTTACCGGCTCTTCGCGCTCTCGAATTTTGCGTCGCTGCTGGCATTGATTGTCTATCCGGTACTGGTTGAGCCTTATTTCAGCCTGCACGCTCAGACGCTGGCATGGTCGGCCGGGTTCGTGGTGTTCGCGCTGGTGTGCGGATTAGTGAGCTTCAGCCGGCGGACTTCTGCCACTCAGGAGCCGGCGAGCGTGCCTGCGGTTGAAACAGCTGGGCCGGCGGAGCCCGAGCCGACGCGCGGAGAAAGAACCTTGTGGTTGCTGATGGCGGCATGCGGAGCGCTGCTGCTTTCGGCCGTCACCAGCCACCTGAGCCAGAACATCGC
>DASTPO010000222.1:0-3299 GCA_035762225.1 Candidatus Angelobacter sp. | reverse complement strand
GACCACGCGCCGAGTGGCGCTGTTACTAGCGCAGATTACTCAAGTCGTCGCGAGAAATCTCTGGCGGTTTGTCGCGCAGCGACAAAAAATAAAGGAGACGCTCTGTTCGCGTCTCCCTGGGTATGTCGTTGGTGGTTGTTTATGTAAGAGCTTAAGCTCTTCCGGCGCTAAATCCGGCTTGCTCCATCTGCTCGCGTGCGGCGTCCGCTGTGGAATGGATGCCTTGCACTTTGAGCTTGAAGTCGTCGGGATTGCTGGCGTTCTCCAGCGCGGTTTCATAGCTGACCAGGCCTTGCGAGTACAAATCGTAGAGGGACTGGTCAAACGTCTGCATACCGTACTGGGAGGTGCCGGCGCCAATGGCCTCATGAATCAGGCGCGTCTTTTCCGGGGTCATGATGCACTCGCGGACAAACGCTGTGGATATCAGGACCTCAGTGGCTGGAACGCGGCCTGCTCCGTCAGCACGTTTTACTAGTCGCTGGCTGACGACGGCCCGCAAGGTGGCGCCAAGCTGCATACGCACTTGCTTTTGCTCCGGTGGAGGAAATACTGCGATGATTCGGTTGATGGTTTCGACTGCATCCAATGTGTGCAGTGTTGAAAAAACTAGGTGGCCGGTTTCGGCGGCGTGCAGCGCGGTGGAAATCGTCTCCAGATCGCGCATTTCGCCCACCAGGATCACGTCCGGGTCCTGACGCAGACTTGCTCGCAAGGCGGACCCAAACGAGGGAGTGTCCACCTCCACTTCACGCTGGTTGACAAAACCTTTCTTATCACGATGAAGGAATTCGATAGGGTCTTCAATCGTAATAATGTGTTCCGGGCGGCTGGAATTGATGCGGTCCAGCATGGCGGCCAGTGTGGTTGATTTACCTGAACCGGTCACGCCGGTTACCAGCACCAGTCCGCGGGCCTCTTCGCAAATATGTTCAATCACCTTGGGCAAATACAGTTCTTCCAGCGCGCGGATCTTGGTGGGGATCACGCGCAGCACCAGGCCTACGTTGCCGCGTTGCTGAAACACGTTCACACGGAAGCGTCCCAGGCCGGCGACGCCATAGGCCATATCGAGTTCCGCCACTTCCTTGAACTTTTGCTTCTGGCGATTGGACATCATGCTGAAGGCCATGTTGAGCATGTCTTCCGCGGAGATGCGCGGCTGATCGGTCAGTGGCACCAGTTCGCCGTCCACGCGCACGTGCGGATAGTTGCCGACTTTCAAATGAAGGTCGGAGGCCTTACGCTCCATCGCAATACGAAGCAAATCATCAATGTGCATATTTCACTCTTACCAGGAATCCCGGGTGTCTACAGAACATCCAATAATGTTGGCGCTCTTCGGTGTGGCCGAAACCTACCACGCCGATGCTGCAAAGGCAATCAGGCGGCAAGCTGAGATGGCCAGTTTCGGAACCTTTCAACCTGACGCTGGATAGCCCTAAAGCTTTTAACATCAGTAGTGTATGTCTCTATGGCCCCGGCTACAATGTTACCGATGACACAGTACGTCAATAGACCCCGGGTGGTGGTCATTGGGTCGGGTTTTGCCGGCCTCAACGCCGCCAAAGCCCTCTCCCGGGCCCCTGTGGACGTGACCCTGGTGGACCGCAAGAACCACCATACCTTCCAGCCGCTGCTGTACCAGGTGGCCCTGGCGGTGCTTTCACCCGCTGAAATTGCCTCTCCCGTGCGGACCGTGCTGCGGCACGCCCCGAATATCGAGGTGCTTCTGGGCGAGGTCATCGGCTTTGACCTGCAAAAACGCCTGGTCAGGCTCGACGGCCTGGAACTTGCTTATGATTTTCTGATTTTGGCCGCCGGCGCAACCCATGCCTATTTTGGCCACCCGGAATGGGAGGAATTTGCCCCCGGCTTAAAGACCCTGGAAGACGCCCTGGAGATCCGCCGCCGCGTGCTGTTGGCCTTTGAGACGGCCGAGCGTAACGTGATTACCGGCCATCCTTCACCGCCGCTGAATTTCGTTGTGGTGGGCGCTGGACCAACCGGCGTTGAACTGGCTGGAGCCATCTCGGACATCGCCGGGCGGCATTTGATGAAGGAATTTCGCGCCATCGATCCACGCAAGTCGCGCATCATTTTGCTTGAAGGTGGCCCGCGCGTTTTGCCGGCCTATCCGCCTGACCTTTCCGCCAGCGCCGAACGCCAGTTGAAGGAAATGGGTGTCGAAGTTCGCACCAATGCCATGGTCACAAACATTGAGCAAGATGTGGTTTCCGTGGGCAAAGAAAAAATTCCGGCCGCGGTGATTCTCTGGGGCGCGGGTGTTGCCGCCTCGCCTCTGGGGAAGATGTTAGGCGTCGCCACGGACAGGGCAGGCCGTGTGATGGTCGAGCGTGATCTCTCCGTGCCGGGACATCCGGAAGTGTTTGTCGCCGGAGATCTGGCATCGGCAAAACGCCATAATGGACAACCGGTTCCGGGAGTTGCGCCGGCGGCCATCCAGATGGGGAAGTTCGCCGCCCGCCAGATCAGGCGCGCCGTCGCCGGCAAGCCGCGCGAAGAATTTGAATATCTCGATAAAGGCAGCCTGGCCACCATAGGCCGCTCACGCGCGGTGGCCGATCTGGGCAAGCTGCATTTCTCCGGCTACTTTGCCTGGCTGGCCTGGCTCTTCGTGCATCTTCTGTTTCTGATCGGCTTTCGCAATCGCTTCTTTGTGATGATCGAATGGGCCTGGGCGTATATCACTTTTAACCACAGTGCGCGGCTGATCACTGACCCGGCCGAAAAAGAGAATGTGGAGAAACCAAGAGCCAAAGCAGGGTGATCAAATTTTTCAACAGAGACGTGAATTCGCAAATGCATGTGGCGCGGCCACATCCTGGCAGTTGATCGGCGTTCTAAGCTAGTGGCCCAGTAGTTTGTCGATGTCGGCAAGCGTAACCAGTTGCCAGACTCGCGCTGTGGAATCGAGACTCGCGGTAACAATGTGCTGGCTATCTTCGGAGAATCGAGCATCCCAGACGTTAGCCGTGTGGCCTTGCAGACTTCCCATAAGGGTTCCATCAGATGAATTCCAGATGCGCACCTCGTTTTCTTTATTTGCAGTTATGATGCTTCGTCCGTCAGGGGAGAAGCGGGCAGTCCTAATGTTGCTACTGGGATCTTGCAGCGTGGCCAGCATGCTCCCATTGGCCGCGTTCCAGATCCATGCCTTGCCGTCATCGCGGTTCCGGGTAAGAATTTGTTGGCCATCGGGAGAAAACTCTACATCGTTGACGGTGTCCGGGTGCCCAAGGGTGATCAACAAGTGCCCGTCGCGAGAATCCCAGACA
>DASTPO010000221.1:0-8366 GCA_035762225.1 Candidatus Angelobacter sp. | reverse complement strand
TGGCGCAATCGGCGGCAGTAAGCGCGGCGAGGCGAAGATTATCCACGGCCGCCCAGAGCCAGAAGCCATTTTCGTGGACCGAGTCGCGGCGCACCGAGACCAGAATCTCATCCTTTCCGGCAACGTTAACGTTGCTGGGAGCGTCTTCCGGCGTGCGGGCAATCTGCACATGCTCACCGGCAAGCGCTCGCGTCAGGTCGCCGGCGGCAATGGTCTTTTCCATCTCCAGGTAAATGGACAACGTATGCGCGTGGAATACCGGGGCCTGCAACATGGTGAGCGCAGGCAGTTGGACATCATTTCCCAGGAGGCGGCGAAGATGTTCGGTCACGCGGCGCTCGGTTGCGTCCAGCGGGCGCAGGGAGCTGCGGCCATAACGGTCGATCATGTTGAATGCGACCTGCGTTCCGAACACGCCCGTCGGCATGGTTTGAAATGACAGAAGATTTACGGTTTGCTCGTGCAACTCGTCCATCCCGCCGCGGCCCTGCTCTGATACCGGCTCAAAGACGCTGGCCATGGCGTTGCGAACAGCTCCGGCTTTGCCTGCGCGCAGCAACAACAATGCCAGCACCACGGCCACAGGGTGCGCCGTAACGATAGAGCTGGACTCCAATGTGAACTGCGTGTGCTGGCCGCGTTCCCGCTCGATCCACGGAGCAAAAACCGGCACGTTAGGCTCGTTTTCCAGCGCATAAGACATATCGATGATTGCGCTGCCCACTTCCCGTGCCAGCTTCCAGTTCTTGCGGGTAAATTCTTCATCGGACGCAAAGAACGTGAAGTCCATGCGTGCCAGTGAGTCGCGCGACACCGGCTGCACCACTGCTATCTCATCCTGCACCCGCTCCAGCTGCCCCAGTGACTCGTCGTCATCCAGCAGCTTTACTTCTGCGGTGGGAAAGTTGCGCTCTTCCAGCACGTCCTTCAGCTCTTTGCCCTTGAGCGTGGCTCCGCCTACCACGGCCACGCGAAAGAGGTTCTGTGTCTCAGTTTTCATCAGGATTCCGGAGCTTCATTGTACGTGGACTCGGCCGTTTCCGGGGGACGGCGGCGAAAAACGTACGCCAGCCTCGCCACAATTCCGCTGCCTATATATGTCAGCCCAATGGCGAACAGCAGGTAATTGTGAAACGCCACCAGCAGCGCCAGGAACGCGCACAGCAGGAGCAGCGTCTGGAACGGACGCCGGTTCCGCAGGTTCAGGTCTTTGAAGCTATAGAACCGCCAGGTGCTCACCATCAGAAATCCCACCACAATCAGCAGCGCAAACCACAACGGCGCCAGCTGCGGCCACAGAATCGGATAGCCCTTCACCAGGTGGATCGTAGCGGCAATCATGCCGGCCCCGGCTGGAATCGGCAGCCCGACAAAGTACTTCCGTCCCGGCCGGCCCGGATTGGATGGCTGCGGATTTACCTGAATATTGAAGCGCGCCAGGCGGCTGGCTCCGGCCACCAGAAAAAGAAACGTGGCAATCAGCCCCAGCTGCACCATCTTGTCGTGGACCGCGGGAAATCCACGATCGGGCAGCAGGCTGAAGCCCCACATCCAGGCCAATATGGCCGGCGCCACGCCAAATGTGATCACATCGGCCAGCGAATCAAACTCACGGCCAAAATCGCTGGTGGTATTGGTCATGCGCGCAATGCGGCCATCCAGGCCGTCGGCTACCACCGCCACGCCAATCGCCACAGCCGCATGATCAAAGTGCCAGAAATTCTCCTGCGTGCCTTGCAGGGTCTGGCTCAACGCGTAGTATCCCGCGCCGATATTCATGGCCGTAAAGAATGACGGCAGTATGTACATGCCTTTGCGCATCCGCCCCTTGTGCGGCGGCGGCAGCTGGTCTTCCCAGCGACGCATGGGAGATGGCATTTTCATCGGAAGGCACCAGTCCGTTCGCGCGCGGCATCGGGGCCCGGTTTTCTGGGCACGCCAACGCGCGCCAGCACGCTTGACCCGCCCTTCACGCGGTCTCCCAGCTTGATCTTCACCTCGGCTGGCTGCGGAAAAATCACGTCCGTGCGCGACCCGAATTTGATCAGGCCCACCCGCTGCCCGCGCACCAGGGAATCTCCCGGCTTGTAATTGAATACAATGCGCCGCGCCAGCAGTCCGGCAATCTGCTTGAACACCACGGTCAAGCCCTCGCCTTCCACGGTTACGATGTTCTGTTCGTTATCGTCGGCGGAAGACTCGCTCATGGCGTTGCCGAAGTCGCCTTTTTTATAGACCGCGCTCTTGATCACACCGCTGATGGGAGAGCGGTTCACATGCACATCAAACACGCTCAAGAAAATGCTGATCCGCGTGCACGCCGCGCCGTTCAGCTGGATCGAAGAAACGTCAGTCACTTTTCCGTCTGCCGGGGAAACCACCAGTCCGGCTTCGGCCGGGACGACGCGCTCAGGGTCGCGAAAAAACCAGAGAAAAAATCCCGCTACCAGCACCGGCAGCAGGGTAAGGATGAGCGAGTGACTGAGCCACCCGACCGCCGCGGCCACCAATAGCATCCCCAGAGCGTAATAAATCCCGTCACGAACCATTCCTTTCGATTATAGCCACGCTCATGGGAGCCAGAGATGAAGTTCTTAAAGGAAGGCGTGCTGCTGCTGCTGGTTCCCGCCACGAATGTCTATCTAACTTAGAATCAATGGGTTGCCTGGCTTGGCAGGATTTTTAGCCAAAAAGCCGAGAATTCTCTCGCCAGCTTATATTTTTGCGGGATGAAATGACTCTATTAGGGCAAGAGGCAAGTTCATCCGTCGAACTGCTAATTATGAGTATAAAAAGGGCACGGACCCGGAAGCCGTGCCCTTTTAGATTTTTTGCGCCATTCCTCGGTCCCCGGTCACCCCGCTTCAGATAGAACCTTGCCCCACTCCCTTGACCTTTGGCGTCATGATCGGATTACCGTCTGAGTCCAATTTCACCTGCGCGCCCCGACGCTCCAGATTCTGGTTTATTTCTTCAATGGTTATCCTTTTGATCTGCGAAGAGATATCGCGATATGCCTTGTCTTTTGCATCGGTGTGCCGCGCAAACAGGATCGAGAGGAGAGAGATGCCGCGCGGCAATGACTCTTGGTTTCCCATGGCAGATCGCACCCGTTCCCTTACCCATAATCTCTGCCGCAGATTTGTCTGGTAGAGCAGATAGGCCAGCACGCAGACGATAATGCCGACCCCAAAGAATGCGGTTTGCAATGGAAACAACACCGCGGACCAAAGCAGGCAAAGGACCATGGCGTTGAAAGCAAGTAGCAGGAACAGCATTCCGAATCGACCGGCATATGCCTTCAGCCCCGCCAACACGCCATCATCGAAGGGCAAGCCGAATTGGCCGTCTCCATCACTCATTGGATCGCGCCTTCCTGGCCTGTTTTCTCGGGAATTTCCTGGGCCGCGGCCGCCTCCATCTTCGCGACCATGCGAATTCGTGCCCGGCTCTTCAACAGCATGGTCCTTATGTCCTCGTAAGTATAAATCCCGGGAATTGCCAGCGTCGATAGCGCAACTAATACCCGGAACACAAGAAATACCGCCCGGGAAATGTACGTCTCAACCGGAAACCTCGGTGTCACATAGTGCTCAAATCCCGACTCTACGGCGAGCCAGACCACCAGCATGATCACGTCAGCGACAATCGTCAGAATCGCACTACTGACCTCTTCAGATTTCCTGGCCAGGCGCGCTTTCATGTCGTCTTTTTCGGGCATGGGACTTACCTCAACGCAGCCGCGAAAGGTCAGGACTTTTTAGAGGGCCGAAAGGGGTGTGGCCGGAATCATACAACTCGTCAAGGCCGGAACGCAATCAGGTTAGGCTACCGAGCGAACGTTTCCGGTGCTACAAGGGCAGGCGGGATCTTGAGCGTTTCTAAAGGCATCAAATAACAAACCCCTCCCGGCGGGCATGAAACCCGTACTAGGAGAGGTTTAAACTTGGCGAACCCGGCTTAAGCGACCTGCACGTTCGAGCGGCGGTATTCCTGCTCGATCATCTGCATCTGGTCTTTCAACCGCAGTTTAACCTTCTTGATCCGCACTTCTTCCAGCTTCTCTTCCTCCGTCAAATATCGCTTTTCGATCAGGGAGTGAAGCCGCTGGGTAAATTGATTATGTTCCTGGGCCAGCCGACGAAACTCTTCGTGACTGGCAAGAAGCTGTTCGCGAACGGAATCCACCATTCCGAAGCACCTCCTGCGGTGTTCTTTCATCGAACGTTAACATAGGGTCAGAACCGGTTCAATCAAATTCAGATGCCCCAGGCAAAAGAAATTCTTAGCTTTTGCCGCGCTCCTGAGGCATCCGGCGCTTCGAAATGCCGCTGAATCGGTGCAAATTCAGCTCTGGATCCCCGACTGTGTCCGGACCTGTTTTCAGTCCGCCGCCCGCCGCCCCACTACGTCTGGGAATTCCGTGCGCCCAAACCAGAAGTTCTTTAGCTCGCCCAGCATGGCGGTCAGTTCCTTGACGCTCTCCGGTTTCGCTATATACGCGTTCGCGCCGTGCTCAAAAGCCCGGTCAATGTCGACCTGGTGCATGGACGAAGTCAGCATCAGCGCCGGCAGCCGCCGTATCGCTGTTTCCTGGCTCCGCAAACATTGCAGTACCTCCAGGCCGGAGCGGCGCGGCAGCTTGATATCCAGGATCACGGTAATGGGTATCGGATATTTCTTCCGGTCCTCATACAGGCCATCGCCGTTCAGATATTCCACCGCTTTGTCGCCGTCTTCCACGCGAATCAGGTTGATCTCACCCGGTGTGCGCGCCAGCGCGGTCCGGATCAGCTGTACGTCGAAGGCGTCATCTTCCACCAGCAGCACTATCGGCTTGCGTTTGAATTTATCTTCAATCGTCATCTCTAAAGTTTTTATGCGGCAGGCAGTGAAATATAGAACCTGCTTCCCTTTCCCGGCTCTGACTCAACCCCCACCTCGCCGCCCAGTCGTTGGATGCCCCGCCGCACAATGGCGAGCCCTATTCCCGTACCCGGATATGCGTCCGCGGTGTGCAGCCGCTCAAAGACCTTGAATATCCGTTCCTGGTGCTGCCTGGCGATCCCGATGCCCCGGTCGCTGACCTGGATAACCACATTCCGGCCTTCGCGCTTTGCCGTAACTTCCGCGTGCGGCGTCTGCTTCGGCGGATAGAACTTGAGCGCATTGCCGATCAGATTCAGCAGCGACTGCGTCAGCGTGAGCTTGTGCGCCTGGACCCGGAGCGCTGGGTCAATCGAGGCAATGATCTTGTCGCGCAGGCTTTCGTCAAGCTGCTCGATCGCGTCCTGGACCACGGCGGCCACGCTCAGCGGCGCGATATCTATGTCGATGCGGCTCAGACGGCTGTAGTTCAGCAGGTCCTGCACCAGCTGGTTCATGCGTCCGGCAGAGTGGATCACGTTCTGGAGAAGTTCCACCGCCGGCGGCGGCAGCTGGCCGCCATAGTCGGTCAGGATGATATCGGAGAACCCCTCAATGGCGCGCAGCGGGGCCCGCAGGTCATGCGAGACCGAATAGCTGAAGGCCTCCAGTTCGGCGTTGGTCCGCTCGCTCTCCGCGATCCGCACTTCGAGCTCCGCGGAGTGCTGCTTGATTTTTTCCAGCAGCCGCATTCTGTCGGTCACATCGCGCGTGATCTTGGAAAATCCCATGATCTCGCCGGCGTCATTCCGGATTGGCGTGATCACCACGCTCGACCAGAACTGGCTGCCGTCCTTGCGCACGCGCCAGCCTTCCCCTTCAAAATGGCCTTCGGCGGAGGCTCTTCCCAGCACCTTGGCCGGCAAGCCCGCCTCCGCGTCTTCCTTGGTATAGAACTGCGAGAAATGCTTGCCGATGATCTCCTGCGCGCTGTATCCCTTGATGCGCTGCGCTCCGGAGTTCCAGCTGGTGATATTCCCGTTTTTGTCCAGCGAGTAGATGGCGTAATCCGTCACGCCTTCAATCAGCAGGCGGTAGCGCAGCTCGGCTTCCCGCCGGTCGGTAATGTCGCGCGTAACCTTGCCAAACCCAATCAGCTCGCCCCGCGCGTTCCGCACCGCCGTGATCACCACGTTCGCCCAGAAACGCGTTCCGTCTTTGCGCAGGCGCCACCCTTCATCCTCAAAACGCCCTGTCGCAGCCGCCACGCGAAGCTCCATGGCAGGTTTGTCCGCCGCCAGGTCGCCTGGCGGATAGAACACCGTAAACGGCCGGCCGATGATCTCCGACGGTTTGTATTGCTTCATGCGCTCCGCGCCCGGGTTCCATGAGGCTACAACTCCTTCCGGCGTGAGCAGAAAGATCGCGTAGTCCCGGCTGCTCTCCACCAGCAGCCGGAACACCTCGTCAGATTGCAGGACAGGGGGTATTTTGACGGGTTGGTCCACAGTCAACTTTGCGCCGCCCTCAGGCTTGGCGTCCAGTGGTGCCATTCAGTCCTTAATTGGAGCGGATTTATTATTCCCCTCGTGCCCGAGGGGACTCGGCCCGATTGCAATATATATCACCATGTGCTTGGATGCAGCATCTCCATGCCCAAGTTGTGAATCGAACCTCTTTGGGTACCTGCAGACGCTTGTCGCGCAATGATGTACCGTGTTCAAAAGTGAACCTTTGACCACCGCCGTGCTTCTGTATGATGGTGCCGTGCAGTAGCTCGGGGTGAATCCTATTTCCGCCGATCAGCCCACTATTCTCATTGTCGATGACGATGCCCTTCATCTGAAGCTATATACCTGGGTCCTGGAACGCAACGGCTACAGATGTGCCGTTGCACAGGTAAAAAGCACCTCGGTTGATCTGCCCGTCAGCGACATCGTGAACCTGGTCCTGCTGGACTACCGCCTCAGCAGCTCGCTTACCTCCTTGGACGTGTTTTACCTGCTCCGGAACAGGTTTCCCTCCGTCCCCGTGGTGCTGCTCTCTGACATGCAGTGGATGCCCGATGATATGCGCGGCCATGCCGACGCCTTCGTTAATAAAGGCGACCCGCAATTGCTGCTGGATACCGTCTCCTCTGTCTTGCAGGAAAAGTCCTAGATTTGGACCAGGGACTGGCATTCCTTTCATTTCGATCCGCGATCACCGGCTTTAGATTTTACCGTCATCAGCGCGCGGACTTGTCCGCTCCGCAAGCTGTCTTCACCAGCCGCGCTTTGGCTCCGGCAAAGTGGAATGCCTCGTGTCTCTCTTTCGCCCTGGGCCTGCCGACCGGGATCGGCTCCTGGCGGTACAGCTTCCGTGTGTTCTGGATCGCTGAGATCGCCATGATCAGCAGCATCCCGGAAATTCCAATCGTTCCCGCCACGTCAAACATCCGATGCGCCCTCCCAATCGTGTGGGTAGCGGACTTCCACAAGAAAAGCGCCAAATTCCCCAGTGACAGCAGGATTCGCAGCTCCGTGGGCCCCATCTTGAAATACGAGATCTTGAAATCTCCAAGCGTGTAGCTGGCCAGATAGATCTCAACCGAGAGCATCAGGTAGGCCACCAGCAGCCCCAGCGCAATGATTGGCGTCATCAGCCCGGAGAGCGCAATGCCTCCCAGCAAAAACAGCGCGCAGAACGCGTCCACGATATGGTCCACATAGAACCCGTAGCGCGGGCGCGAGTGGTCGCGATAGCGGGCCAGCGTTCCGTCCAGCGAGTCACCCAGCCAGTGCAACGCCAGAAATACGATCGCCAGCAGCAAGCCAACACGGTTTACTCGTGCCCACCAGTAGGAGAGTCCGGCGCCGGCCATTGCCACCATGCCTAGCACCGTGAGATGGTCGGAGTTGATCCACGCCGGTGTGCGCGCCGCCAGCCAGATCAAGGTTCGCTTCTCCATTCCAGCCAGGAAGCTTTGCTGTATTCTCCGCGCTTCGCGGAATGGGTCGGCCCGCGATACATTCATAGCTAAAGCATTGGACTGGGTAGCTTTGTTGTCCCGGGCTATTGTGGGTTGCTGGTTTCCGTCCTGCTCATTGGTAGTTTGGCGACTCTTCATCATCGGCTTTCACCTCGGCGTGAGCAACTTGGTAGCAATGGCCGCAAGATTTGCGGTGGAAGATTGGTGGGGCCAAAGATCCCCCGTCCCTTTCCGCAAAACTCACGAACGCTCCTCTGCTACGACGCAACTTTGCTCCGCGGCGGAATCAACCGGCAATGCACGCCCCCTCAACTGAAGGTAAAGCGCGTATCAACTGCTGAAATGCTGTGGAATCTGTAGTTTCGCGGTCGTGCTTCGCGTGAAGGTCGGGGCAAGGAGCGGGCGGGATTTACCTGGTTCTGCTGCGAGGTGCCCATCCTCACTGGGACAGAATCGCCATACACGAGAAGGCTGTGCCTCCCCTCCAGCGGACAGCAGGTACTTTGGACACGCGCGTAAAGATAAGTTT
>DASTPO010000220.1:0-9771 GCA_035762225.1 Candidatus Angelobacter sp. | reverse complement strand
TTTGCCGGCGGAGCAGGCAGAACGGCTGGACGAGCTGAGCATTGCCGACGAGGAATTCGTTTGGCGTCTGGCCGGCGTCGAGAATGACTTGGTGGACGCCTTTGTGAAGAGTGAGCTGACAGGCGAAGCCCTGCAACGTTTCAACAGTCATTATTTGTCGTCGAGCAAACGTCGCGCCAAGGTTGAATTTGCTGCAGCTCTGCGGCAATTTCAACAGACGAAAGCCGGTCTAGCGCAGGGTAGGATCGCGGCCCCGAAACGCTCTTTGCAAGCTCGCTTGTCCTGGTCTATGCCTGCCTGGAACTGGGGCTTCGCCGGCTTCGCCGTGGTTATGCTTCTGCTAGCCGGTTATCTTCTGATCAAGGAATCAGGACTGCGCAGGCAGCTTGAGAGCGCGCGTGCAGGCGAGGCCACGGCTCTCCAGCGTGAGCAGCAACTCCGGAATGCTCTGGAGCAGCAGCGGCTGCCAGGCGATGAATCGCACCGACCGGAAAATCCTGGCGGATCGCAATCGACCGATCCGCAAATCAAGATGGTTTCGCTTCTTCTGCTGCCGCCAACCCGCGGCCCGGCAACGGTCCCCACACTTACGGTCCGCGGCGGAACCGATCTCGCTGTTCTTCTGCTGGCGCTTGAATCCAATGATTTCCCAGGCTATCGAGTCACGTTGAAGGATCCCGGAAGCGGCCGCGTGCTGTGGCGCAGTGCAGAACTGGAAACAACGTCTGCGGGTGACAAGAAGGCCGTTTCAGCAGGCTTCCCTGCCAGTCTGCTGAAGCAGCAGCATTACATTGCGGAGGTGGCAGGAGTGAGAAATGGCCGCGCCGAAACGCTGGCGGGATACCCGTTTCAGGTCGTGCTAAGATAGCGCGCCAAGTTCATGTGATGGCCCATCAATTCAGCATTTCCGCCGTGGCGCCAGGCCTGCCTCCAAATCATCAAATCACTTTTCGTCGATTGGCGCTTGTCATCATTTTGCTGCTGATGATGTTTTCACCAACCGTGCCAGCATCTGGTCTGGTGTGGCAAGATCCGGCATCATCCACACCCACGCAGGCCGCGGCTCCTCAGCAAGAGGAGAGCACTGTCCTGGAGCTGGGCAAGGTCATTGAACGCGATCTGACAGCCGGACAAAAACACCACTATCAGATCGCGTTGTCCGCAGGGCAGTTCATGAAAGTGGAAATCACAGATCACGGTACGGATGTGGGAGTGATTCTCTATTGGCCAAATGGAGAAACTACCAACCCGTGGCAGCCGGTAGGAGAGCCGTTTGACGTGAAGCCAATCAGCGCGGTGGCCGAGTCCGCGGGAGTTTTTCGCATTGAGATTTATACCGCGGCGCGGGCCACGGCAGGCCGATATGAGATCCGCCTTACTGAGGTCCGCCTCGCGAATGAGAGGGACCGGGCTCTGCAGGAGGCGAACGCATTGTTCCGCGCCTATGTCCAGCTGCGCGATCAGGGAAGATATGTTGAAGCTGGTCCGAACCTGCAACGAGCGCTGGAGATCCGCGAACGACTCCTGGGCGAGGACAACCTGCTGGTGGCCAATACCTTGGGGTTTTCAGCCAGCTATTTCGATAACATCGGCGATTACGCGAGTGCGGAATCCGCCAACCTGCGCGCCCTCAAGATCAAGGAAAAGTTGCTGGGCCCCGACCATCCTGATATTGCGCAGGAATTTCTTTCGCTAGGCGGGACTTATCAGCATCGCGGGGATGATCTCAAGGCAGAAGAAGCAGAGAAGCAGGGCCTGGCCATTCTGCAGAAGACCCATCAGGGTGAGACCTTCACCGCGGCGGCGTTGCTGGAACAATTAGGCTTCGTGCGCTATGCCACGGGCGATTATCAAAGCGCGCAGGAATACGCGCTCAAGGCGCGCGCCATCTGGGAAAAACTTCTGGGCGCCGACCACTATCATCTCGCTCCCTCCTACACCTTTCTGGGCCGGGTAGCCTATGACCAGGCGGATTATACAAAAGCGGAAATGATGTATCAGAAGGCCCTGAACATGAGCGAAAAGGGCCTCGGCGCTGAGAATCTGCATGTCACCACGTATCGCAACGATCTCGCCAAGCTGTATTGCACCAGGGGTGAATATTCCAAAGGCGAGGCACTATACCAGCAATCGCTCGATATCCACCGGCAAAGAGGCGCAATGAGCCACCCTGAGGTGCAAACGGCGCTCTTTGGGCTGGCGCGTTGTTATACCGCTGAGGGCAACATCGCCGAAGCTGTAAAGGTGCAGATCCAAGGCAGCGATATTGAGGACCGCTACGTTGCCGTGAATCTCGCCGTGGGTTCGGAGAGAGAAAAGCGCGCCTTTCTCGCGAGCTTGACTTCGCGTTCCTCCAGGAACATTTCCCTGCACGCGCGTCTTGCTCCTGATGCTCCGCTTGCGCGAGACCTGGCCATTACCACAGTCCTGCGGAATAAGGGACGGGTGCAGGACGCAATGTCGGCGGGCCTTGCCGGCTTGAGACGCCGCCTGGGTGAGGATGACCAGAAGCAGCTTGATCAATTGAATGACGTAACTGCCCGGTTGGCGCGGCTGGTGCTGAATGGACCGCAAAAGTTGCAGCCGGCGGAATACCAGCAGCGGATAAAAGGTCTCGAAGATCAGCGGGAAAGCCTGGAAGACGAACTAAACCGTCGCAGCTCGGGCTTCTATGTGCCGTCTAAGCCGGTTACGCTGGCGGCCGTGCAAACCGCAATTCCGGACCAGGCAGCATTGATTGAGTTCGCCGTATATCGCCCGTTTGATCCCGCCGCTGCAACCGATCAAAAAGCCTACGGGTCTCCTCATTACATAGCCTACGTTGTGCGCAACAAGGGGGAAGTTGGCTGGGCTGAGTTGGGCGAAGCCGCCACGATTGACAAGGCGGTCGACACATTGCGCAACGCCTTGCGCGATCCCCAGCGCCAGGATGTGGTGCAACTGGCCCGCGCTGTGGACGCGCTGATCATCGCGCCCGTACGAGCCCAGTTCAAGGGCGTGACCCAACTGCTGATTTCCCCTGACGGCGAGCTCAACCTGATTCCGTTCGAAGCCCTGAAGAATGAACATGGGCAGTATCTGGCTGAAGGTTATTCCATCACCTATCTCACAACGGGTCGCGACTTGATACGAATGCAAACAAGACGTGCAAGCAAAAGCGGCCCCGTGGTGATTGCCAATCCGGCTTTTGGAGAGCCGCCGCTGACAGAAGCCCCTGGCGCGGGCCGCGAGCGCTTCAAGGTGGTGGCTGCAAGAGGCAACCGCCGCAGCATTACCACTGGCGAGACGCTTGCGGGGGTGTACTTTGCTCCACTTGTCGGCACGGCCCAGGAAGCGCGGATCATTCATTGGCTCTTTCCGGAAGCTCGGCTGCTTACCGGCGAGCACGCCACCAAAGCGGAGCTGGCTCGGGTGAATGCGCCGAGCATGCTTCACATCGCCACGCATGGATTTTTTCTGCAGAATGCGGAAAGAAAATATTCATCTGACGGCAGCGGGCCAGACGCGGCTGAGAACCCGCTGCTACGCTCCGGATTGGCTTTGTCCGGCGCAAATTTGAATCAACGCCAAAAAGAAGACGGGATCCTGACCGCTTTGGAGGCGTCGAACCTGAACCTGTGGGGCACGAGACTGGTGACGCTCTCGGCCTGTGAGACGGGGATCGGCGAGGTGAAGGATGGCGAAGGCGTCTATGGCTTGCGTCGATCGTTCTTTCTGGCTGGCAGTGAGACGCTGGTGATGAGCCTATGGTCGGTTAGCGATAGCATCACCAGGGAAATGATGACCTCGTACTACACAGGGCTGAAGCACGGACTTGGACGCGCCGAGGCGCTCCATCGGGCAGAGCTCTCCATGCTGAAGCGCAATGGGCGGAAACACCCCTTCTATTGGGCCAGTTTCATCCAGGCAGGAGAATGGGCCAACCTGGAAGGCCAAAGATAACCACTGCGCTCATTTCACTTCCTGGCCGTACCCCGTGAAATATTTTTTCTCGTTTGTCTTATCCCTATGAAGCTGTGCGCGGCAGCTGCCTACCGATAGCGCCGTTGTCCGCCTGTTTGCTTCCCGAGCAAAGGAAACGTTCTTCATTGGAGATACACAACCGAACAGCATGAGCGGCAAGAAGGAGTTGTTTCATGAAGTACACAAGTTTCAGGAAAGGCGCGTTAGTTGCGCTGCTGGCAGTGTTTGCCCCATTCGTCCACGCCCAGCTGGTAGACAACACCCAGGCGACGAATACGGCGAAAGCCGGCATTAACAAATCACTGGCGGATGAAATCGGGCCGGGCCGGGGCGACATCATGACGCCAAATTCGTCTTTGTTCATCATTAACCGTGACCCCTTCCGGGCCGTGCGGCGTGGCCGGCAGATATTCCAGCGCAAGTTCACGCGCGCGCAGGGTCAGGGGCCTAACAATAGCGACGGAACCGGGAATCTCAACCTGGTTGGAGGCATCGGGGCAGGTCTCTCTGACAGCTGCGCCGGCTGCCATGGACGTCCGCGCGGGGCCGCGGGTTCCGGTGGTGATGTTGCCACCCGCCCTGACAGCCGCGACGCTCCGCATCTTTTCGGGCTTGGGCTTAAAGAGATGCTGGCTGACGAGATGACCGCTGACATGCGTGCGATTCGCGCCGCTGCTCTGGTCGATGCCCAGAAGAAAGGCCAGGCTGTAACCCGCCAGCTTTTGACCAAGGGCGTTTCATTCGGATCGATTACCGCTAATCGGGACGGCAGCGTGGATACTTCGCAAGTCAGAGGCGTAAACGCGGACCTGCGGGTGCGGCCTTTCTTTGCCGAAGGCAGCATCATCTCCATTCGCGAGTTCCTGGTCGGCGCGTTCCGAAATGAAATGGGAATGGAAGCCGCCGATCCTGATCTGCTGAAGGCCAGCGCGGGCGGCCGGGTTGTGACCCCTTCAGGGATGGTCCTGGACGGATCGCTGGACAAGATTGATGCGCCGCCCATAACCGACAACGGTTCCGATCCTGATGGCGACGGCGTGAACAATGAATTGCCCACCAGCATCATTGACCACGAGGAATACTATCTACTCCACTACTTCAAGCCTGCTGTCTACGAACAAAATGAACTCACGCGCAAGGGCCGGAAACTCTTTGACAAGGTCGGATGCGGCACCTGTCACGTAGCCGACATGCTGATTGAGCACGATCGCCGCGTGGCCGATCTTGAAACAGTTTTTGATCCGGTGCGCGGCAACATGAACCACTTGTTTGCCACTGCAACCGCTTCTCTGCATGAGGTCAACGACAACAGCGGCTTCCCCACCATCAAAGTGCCTAACGGCGGGCCGTTCCTGGTGAAAAACATATTCACTGACTTCAAGCGGCACGACCTGGGCGCGAACTTCTATGAACGGAACTACGATGGCACATTGCAGAAGCAGTTCCTCACCCGTCCGCTGTGGGGCGTTGGCAGCACCTCACCGTACGGCCACGATGGGCGCAGCATCAATCTGCATGAAGTGATCCTGCGCCACGGAGGCGAGTCGCAGGCGTCGCGCGATGCGTACGCGAAGCTTGAAGCGGAGGACCAGGGAGCAATTCAGTCGTTCCTGAATTCGCTGGTACTCTTTCCGCCGGACGACACGGCCTCGACACTGGATCCGGGTGTTCGCACCGCCCCGAACTTCCCGCAGTTTGGCCATGGAAGCATCAGGCTGACGGTGTTGTTCAACGATCCGACGGACCCGGAATGAGCAAGTGAGAAGGAGCGGATGAGCCGGAGTTAGCGGCGGCGGCTACAGCCGTTACAAAAAAGTGGATCGCCACATGGCGGTCCACTTTGTTTTTGTGTAAGCGGATGAAGTTTAAGCGATCGCGGTGGGCTGGATAGCGGGCGCGAGCGAGTGCGCCTTGTTCCCGCCCTCGCTGCGTGCGACCTCCAGGGCGCTCTCCACCCGGTTGATCACCTCGGTGACCATGTCGACGGCATCGAAGCGTTCCTGCAAAACGGCTTCGGCGATGCCTACGCTGATGGGCGGATTGCGGTCGGTTCCGGGAATCTTGTTAGGAGCCAGGACCTTTCTCATCTTGTCGACCACCAGAAACGCGTTCTTTTCAGTTGTATCGGAAAGCACCAGGGCGATGGTGGTGAGATCATAACGCACAGCCACGTCATTCTGGCGGATATGCGAGGCCAGCGCCTGGCCGATCTGCTGCATCATGCCTTCAACCTGGCTCTCGCCGATTTCCTTGGCCAGGGCCGATGCCTTGCCGAAATGGAGCAGCATCAGCGTCATTGGGGCTTTTTGCTGAAGGCAGCGCCGCACTTCTGAGAGCAGCACATCAAGATACGACGACCGCTTGAGTAAGCCGGATTTTTCGTCGGTGACGGCCAGAGTCTTCATGAGCGTGCGCAGGCGGACATTGCTCACCGCCAAAACCATTTGCTCGGCGATAGTCTTCAACACAACCACGTCAGTCTGCCGCCATTGCCGGGGCGAAGTGTGCTCCAGGATCAGAATACCGGACTGCTCGCCGGAATCCAGAAGAGGCACGGCCAGCAACGATTCGATATTGAGCGCATGAATGTGTTCGGCTGCCGGCGCCAGTTCGCGCGCGGATTTTGCATTGGGGATATTGACGGTGCCATTCACGGCAAGCTGCTGGGTGAGAGCGATCAGTTTCACGATTGCCATTACGTCTGATTGCTTGACCCCGGGCGCGCAATACTCCAGCGCGGCTGAGGGAGGCTTGCCGATGGTGCACAAGCCGGCAACGCAGCGGCTGGCGTTGAAATGGCGGCCGATGTCATTCACCGCGGTGAACAGGACGCTTTTTACATTGGCCTGACGATAGATGTTGCGCGTGATCTCGGTGACGCGAGCAAAATTGTCGACGGCATTCTCCTCGTAAGTAGGCGAGGGTGCGGCCGGTGCAGGCGCGGCTTCGCGTGGCTGCGTGGTTGCTGGCGGTGCGGCGGCCTTGGCTGCCGCTGCCGCGGCTTCATAGGCTGGCGTAAAGCCGGCGGATATATAAAGATGGCGCAGCTTTTCGTTTTTCACCTCTTCCCGGGGAAAGAGTTTGCTCACGCGCTCCAGACGCTCCAGCGCTTTCGAACGCATTCCGTATTGCAGGTATATCTCTGCCTGGAGAATAAAGTCTTCCAATACCGTTGGCTCAGCCTCGCCGCGGGTCGGAGCCACAACTTCAGGTTCCGGCGCCGCGGCTGCCGCAACCTCAGTCTTTTTGTCCACTCGATGAAAACGATTGGCAATGCGGCTGTACTGGTGATCGTCAATCCTGCCGTGCAGCATCTCCAGACGTTTGGCATGCCCGGGTTCGTAGGGGTCAAGCTCGGCGGCGCGGTCCAGTGTTTCGCCGGCCTGCCCATATTTTCCGGCGGAATAATACAGCTGAAAAAGCTTCAACAGCGTGCGGCTGTACTCATTCTCGCGATTAGCGGTATCAAAGAGCTTGACCAGGTACTCGGCGAAGCCCAGCGAGGGAAGCCGCCGGTCCGACATTTCGAACATGCTGGTGACAAACTCGCGCCGCCGTCCTGCCGCAGTCTCATGCTCTTCCAGTTTCCTGGCGAGTTGCAGGGCACCGCGCGTGTCGTTGATGTCCAGGTATACGCCCACCAGAGAAGCCACTTCTTCCAGCTGCTGGGGGTCTTTCTCAAATAATTCCCAGGCGTAAGGCTCAGCTTCCGCGGGACGTTTGGCTGCCATCAGCGCGTGGGCATACAGCTCGCGCAATTCCGGAAGACCTTTCACCCGGGTGACCACTTGCTCCAGCACGGCCAGACACTCAGTCAGCTGGTTGTGCGAGAAAAGGCCGCGCCCGTACAAGAAGATGGCCTGGAAATTCAGCGGATCGAAATTGTAGGCCCTTTCATACGACTGGAAGCCTGATCCGGGCGATTCCTGGTCCTGGAGCAGCCCAAGTTGCACGAAGTTTACCGCGGCAGCCTTCCCCTCGCCGAGGGCGGCGGCTTTTTCCGCTGTGAGCTGGAGATTTTCAATGGTTGGAGAGAGCTCAACAATTCGTTTGCAGACTGCCAGCGCCTGCTTGTCTTTCTTTTGCCGGTCAAAGCCCTTCAGCGCCAGCTGGTAGGCGTCCAGGGCGTCGTGCCGGTCGCGCTTTTCGATCAACTGGGCGTAGTGAAATGTCTGCAGCGGCGTCGGCGTGGTGATCTTGATGAGCTTTTTGTACGTGATGGCGCCTTTGCTGCTCTCGCCCGCTTCGAATTCATGTTCCAGTAGCGTGCTCAGCAGGTCCGCAGCCTCACCCCGGCGGTCCAGGGCCAGGCATATGTCGGCAGCTGCCTGGCGCACATGATCGTTCCCGGGCTCATCATCCAGGATTGACAGGTACTCCTCCAAAGCAGCTTCAGGCTTGCTGCGTTGCAGGTACTTTTCCGCTTTGTCGAGTCGCTTGGAGATGTCCGCCATTCGGTCAACTTCCCCAGCGTGTTCCGGACAGGCAGGGCCGGAACGAACCGGGGCTGAAGTATGCTCAATTCTATGCGGAATCGCCGAGAGGCTCAATGCTTGTTGCATGAAAGCGAAATATCACCGAAGAAATCGCGGCCGAAAGTCGCTGATCTGCTATAAACAAGCGTCAAAGCAGCTTTATCTCATGACCAGTCAAACCGGCCCGGAGTCGGGCCTGAAACGCGAGCTCACCGCACGCCAGATGGCAATGGTGGCTGTTGGCGGTTCCATCGGCACCGGTCTCTTGCTGGGTTCCGGAGCGGCCATTCAGGTCGCCGGCCCAGCCGTGATCCTGACTTATGTCTTGAGCGCGATGATTGCGTGGACCGTGGCCATGGCCCTGGGGGAGATGTCCAGCGTGCACCCGGCTGCCGGGTCGTTCGGCGTTTATGCGGAGCTCTACCTGAATCCCTGGGCCGGCTTTATGGCCCGGTTCGGGTACTGGTTCTCCGTGGTGATTGCCGTTGGCTCTGAGGTGGTTGCTGCCGGCACCTATCTCCAAAGCTGGTTTCCTAAAGCGCCGATGGTTCTGTTGATGGTGATTGTCGGGTTTTTTCTGATAGCGATTAATCTTTTTCCGGTGGGCCATTACGGCACCTTCGAATACTGGTTCGCGCTGATCAAGGTTGTCACCATCTTTGTGTTCATCCTTGCCGGTGCGGCCCTGCTTTTTGGCGGCAAAGTGGAGCCGCAGTATGTTAGCGGTGGTGGCTTTGCGGCCAACGGCTGGCTCGCGCCGTTCAAAGCGGTTTCATTCGGCCTGTACAGCTTTCTCGGGATTGAGATGGTGGCGATATCGTCGGGTGAGGCGCGCTCCGCGGCCGAGATTTCCCGCGCTACGCGGAATTCCTTTTTGCTGCTGGCGTTTATCTACGTTGCCGCGATGGCTGTGCTGGTGGGAGTGATGCCGTGGAGGCAGGCAGGTGTGGCGCAGAGCCCGTTTGTCACTGTGTTTGCCGTGGCAGGAATTCCCGCGGCAGGATTCATCATGAACCTGGTGGTGCTGACCGCGGCACTCTCCGCGGCCAATGCCACGTTATATGTAAGCTCGCGCATGTTGTTTTCCCTGGCGCGCTCCGGCTATGCTCCGCAACGGCTGGGCGTCCTCAACCGGCATAGCGTTCCCATGGCTGCGCTGCTGACCTCGATGCTGGGAATTGTGGGCGCGATCGTGTTGCAGTACTATGCGCCGCAGAAGGCCTATCTCTATATCATCAACATTTCGCTGGTGGGCGGCATGATCGCGTGGCTGGTTTCGCTGCTGGCCCATCTGCGCTTCCGCAAGGCTCTTTCGGCGGAGCAATTGGCGCAT